>NZ_JACDWU010000117.1:0-5512 GCF_016464045.1 Pseudoalteromonas sp. bablab_jr011
GGAAGGTCCTGGTGTAATAGCAAGCCCGACATCAGCAGTTACAGAAGTGTCTGGTTTAAGCGTTGGAGAGCATCAATTTACAGTAACAGTAAGCGATGGTGTTGACGCGATGGAGTTAGGTGTTTCAGTAACTGTTACTGCACAAGAAGTGACGGTACAACCTGAAGTAGAAGCGAAGTCGAGCTCAAGCGGCTCACTTGCGTGGCTAACACTTCTAATGGCAGGTTTTGCAGGCTTAAGACGCCGTAAAGCAAAGCGCAGCTAATCACTCCCTAAGTGTGTTATGTGACAAAGGGCCTTCGGGCCCTTTTTTCGTTTTTAGGATTCCTCATACCAATTCGCAATAATGCTTACTCATTTTGAGGGGAGGAAGCCGAGTGTTAAAAACGTCTTATGAGTGGCTGCAACGATACAGGAATTATCACCGCTACATTGTTTACAAAAAGTAAATAATAAAAACGGTTTTGCTGCTGCCTATGAGTGAACTTACCCTAAAATAGGGTGCTTCTATTTATTAATTGCAAATAAAAATACGATTACAGGAGTTTTAAGTATCTTAAATGTTAATTGTGTGTACAAAAAGCTACACGAATGTAGGTAATTTTTTAATTCTCTGTGGTTATATTATAAGCGCGAGCGGTGGAATGGATATCCACCCAGCTTGAATAATTATACTAATTAACTATCCAGGGGATACTTTATGCAAGTGAAAACTCTCTCGATTGCTGTTGCCGCAGCTATCTATAGTGCCAGCGCTGCTCATGCAGTCGGTGTTGATAGTCAGCTTAAAACACAAAATCAATTAAAAGCACCTAATATTACATTTGAAGAAATCAAAGCATTTAGCAAAGAGTACAATCAAGGCGACTCAACTAGCATGATGCAGAATGATGGTCTAAATGTGCAATTGAGTGGACAAAATAAAAAGTTTACTGAAGAAGGCCTAGACGGTGAGCATATTTATATTGTTCGCTTAAGAGATAACTCTGTTGCACTTGAAGCGCGTGAGTTCGATTCGCCTTTAGCGAAAATAATGCAAACTCAAGGTGTGACAAAGGTTTTCGAAAAAGGTCAGCCGTCGATTTCTGCCGTGACCGAGTACCAAAATAAGCTACTTACAAAACAACGCACTGTTATGCAAAGCGTAACGGCTGTAACAGGCCGTACAGAAATGCGTCGTCAGTTCACTAAAGCATTGAATGGTTTCTCTGTAAAAATGACTGAACGTGAAGCAATGAGTGTTGCTGAACTAGGAGCGGTCGCTTCTGTTATGCGTTCAAAAAATTACGATCTTTTATCTGATGAAGGCCCTCGTCATATTGGTGCAGACCAAGTGTGGGATGGCACAAGTGTTCCCAGCGGTATTAAAGGCAAAGGTGAAGGCCAGATTGTCGGCATTATCGATACGGGTATTAACTCTGATCACCCATCATTTGCTGCAGTAGGTGATGATGGTTATGAGCACATTAATCCATTTGGTAGCGGTAATTATGTGGGTGACTGTGTTGAAGAACCTGAAGAAATCCAATGTAATAGTAAGTTAATCGGTGTGCGTTCTTATGATGTGATCACTGATGCATTTGATGCCATGATCCCAGGTTGGCCTGCAATTGGTGAGGATTATCAAGGTCACGGTTCACACGTTGCATCAACTGCAGCGGGTAACGTCGTTAAAAATGTGCCTTATATGTTACCGAGTTTTGGTGAAAATACAGATGGTAATATCCTTGCAGAAGATTTATTCCCTGAGATTTCAGGTGTTGCACCCCATGCGAATATTATTGCTTATCAAGTATGTTACCCGTCAAGTGACGAATACAGAGGGTGTCCGGGCGAAGCGCTTGTTGCGGGTATTGAAGACGCGATTTCTGATGGTGTTGATGTAATCAACTTTTCAATCGGTGGTGCAGATTCGAACGTGTGGGCTGACCCTGTGCAACTTGCATTTTTAGCCGCGCGTGAAGCGGGCATTAACGTTGCAGCAGCGGCTGGTAATAGCGGACAAGGGTGTGGCAGCGCAGAGTGTTTTGGTTATTTAGATAACTCATCGCCTTGGCTGGCGCAAGTTGCAGCGACTACACACGGCCGTAGTGTTGCTGTTGAAACCGCCGTTGAGTTCGCTGGTTTTGCAGATGCCTCACTTGGATCTGAGGTTCCTAGCTGGTCAGAAACGGGTCTAGTAGGGGGCGCAATCAACAGTGAAGAAATCACCGGGGTTGTTGTTTGGGCTAAAGACTATGAAGATGTTAATGGTTTCAAAGATTACAACGGTTATTGTACAGCTGATTACCCTGAAAATACCTTTAACTTCTATAAGGATGGCACGGAGATAGCGGGTGCGGCTGATGGAACGACTAACGTTATTGTTATTTGTCAGCGTCACTTAGCAGCTGATCCTGCTGCGAATGCACGTACAGCAAAAGTTGATCACGTGAAAGCCGGTGGAGCGGATGGTTTCATCATGTACAACCGTGATGGTGCTCAAGGTACTGTTGCAGAAAGCTATTCTTTACCTGGCGTACACTTTACGTATGATCAATGGAATGGTGTTGATGGTAATGATGGCCTAGAAGACTGGGTCGATAGTTATTCAGAAATGGGCCATATGATCACTATTAAACCAACGGTGATTGAGCGTCGAGTTAACGCTGAAGATGCTGATTGGTTAGCAACGTTCTCATCGCGTGGTCCTTCATTCTCAAATATAGAAGTGCTCGCACCAACACTTGCTGCTCCGGGTGTTGATATCTATGCTGCTTATTCTGATGAGCATCCGTTTGTAACACCACATGGCCAAGATTATGCGGCAATTAGTGGTACTTCAATGGCATCTCCACATGTTGCGGGTTCAATGGCGTTACTTCGTCAAATTCACCCAGATTGGACTGCAGCTGAAGTTCAGTCAGCATTATCAATGACGGCTGAAAATGTGGTTAAATATCACCGCTTAAATAATAAAAATGATGTAGTTGCAGATGCGAAGACTTATCGTTCAGGTGCGGGTCGCATAAATGTTGCGCTAGCAGCAAAAGCGGGCTTTGTCATGGATGAGTCAGCAGATAACTTCTTAGCTGCAGATCCATTCAATGGCGGTACACCGCATAAACTTAACTTGCCTAATTTAGTTAACTTCTCATGTGCACCAGAGTGTCAATGGGTACGAACGATTAAAGCGACAGAAGACGGTACTTGGACCGTTAGTCATGAGGATGTTGAAAACTGGAGTTATGATGTTAATTCACAATCCGCTCAAAATGGTGTGAATATTGATATCTTCCCGAAAACTTTCTCATTGAAAAAAGGTGAGACACAAACCATTATCGTTAAAGCGTCGATTATGGATACGCAAGATTGGTTTAGTAACTCTGAAGTTGAGCTACACACGAACCTAGTATTCCAAGCTGAGGAAGCGGGTATTCCAGATGCGCATTGGCCTGTAGCGTTTAAATATGATCGCGGTAACTTACCTTCAATGCTATCTACAACTGCGCATTCTGACGAAGGAACGTATGTTGCTAAAGGCATTATGTTACCAAACATCGAAGCACCTGTAGCACGTGTCTATGAACCAGTGAAAGCAGAAATTACTTCTGTAACACTGCCAAAAGATGACGATACTACTTTCCCTTGGACAATGAATCGTAAAGATGATGTAGCTGCTGAAGATATCTTAGATGAAGCAACATTCACTAAGTTTGTAACCGTCCCCGCTAATTCTAAACGTTTTATTGCAGAAACTGTCAGTGTTGAATCGGAACTTGATGGTTCACTGAAAAAAGGTAATCCAATCGTTTATGTAGGTAAAGACTACAATGGCGATGGTATTGTTCAGCCTCAAGATGAGATTTTATGCGTATCTAACCATCGAATCTACAACAACTTCTGTAATATTAATAACCCTGAAGAAGGTGAATATTGGGTTGTTTTATATAGCAGTAATAAAACCTCTGTAGGTCCAGTTGAAGAAACCTTTGAACTGGCAACGGCTGTTGTATCAGAGCAAGTTGCAACAGGGATGACTGCACGCCTTCCTGCGAGTGATGGTTTAAACAAAGTTGACATGACTGTTGATTGGAACATGGAATTTGATGCTAATAGTGTTTACTACTCATTATTGGATGTGGGCACATCAGCAGTTAATCCTGGTAACTTAGGTTCTATTCCATTCAAGATTAATCGTGGTAAAGATGTTGCGCACCTAGATGCGCCGAATACAGGTGCTAAAGTCGGTGACTTCGTTCCTTATACTTTTGAAGTATTGGCAAATAACTCAGGTGTTGACCGTGAATTTACTCTTGAACTAGCGATTCCAGAAGGTCTGGATGTTAAAGCTGAAAATGTTGCAATATCAACAACATCAGAAATCAATATTGAAGTTGTTGATGGCAAGGTTATTGTAACAGGAATGCAGGCTGATACGCGCGATGTTGAGCCAGACTACATTGTTACCGATAACATTACTGATGAGATGTGTCGAACACCTGACTTTGGTAATGCAAACCCAGGTGGTTATGTAGATTTATCACAGTTTGGGATTATGCCGCTGCTATCAGGTTTTGATGATCAAAACCTATATAACTATCGTGATGGCTATACTTTACCTATCGCAAGTTTTTACAATGGTGCGTACGATAACTTCAGTTTGTATAATAACACTGGAAATACAAACATTCAGAACCAGGTTATCCAAATTCGCGGCATGGGTACGGTGAATACAAGCGGTAGTCGCTTCTTCTACCCAGTTCACAATCCGTTCCCATATAATTCATTCCCATTTGAAAACATGGGTCCATTATGGCGTGGTTGGGAATTCTCTGAACAAGGCTTACTACGCTCTGTAATGTCTGTTGGCTTATCGTCAAACGAGGGTATTTCACTAGCAAGTACTGCAACGGGATGGGGTATTGTTGAGTGGGATAATGCATCTGATTATGACGATCCTGTTTATGACCGTTCAACAGGTACATACAGTTATACAAAACGTGATAACTCATTCGACTTCCAAGTGCTATTCAATGCAAATACGCGTTTTGGTAAAGGTGAGCACGAAATTTACTATGCATACGATAATCTTGACTTTGGTACGACCCGTCCGCACGGCAGTATTGGTCTTCAAGGTTTCCGTGGCGAAGTATATGAATACGGTCCACTTGATAAATATCGCGGCGTTCAAGTTGCTTATAACAATCTAGATGAAGTTATTAGTGACGACTATGTTGTGTGTATGGATTACGTTGGCCCAGAATCATCACAGTTCGAAGTAACGGCATGGGCAGAAGTATTGCCATCAGCGGCAGGTCAAATGCTAAATATTGATGCGAAAGCAGCTATCTCTGGCCTAAATGACATGACAACGACTGCGACACTCAGTGTACCAAGCAACATCACGGTTGTAGCGCTTGACGATATGGTAACCACAGAAGAAACAGCAATTAGCTTTGATGTTCACTATATTGATGAAACAAACTCGAAAAATGAAATTTCAGTTATTTCAGACAATGTAAGTTTTGAA
>NZ_JACDWU010000118.1:0-211 GCF_016464045.1 Pseudoalteromonas sp. bablab_jr011
AGGTCTTGAGCAACGCATAAAGTCCACCGCACTTAAAAATGGGGCGAGAGCCAACTTTATAGGATACGCCGATGATTTCGTCGTCACTTGCACTTCAAAGGACGTGCTGGAGAACGATATCAAACCGTTGATTGCTGACTTCTTAGCACACAGAGGCTTAACGCTCTCCGAAGAGAAAACGCACATTACTCACATTAGCCGTGGTTTTGAC
>NZ_JACDWU010000119.1:0-16195 GCF_016464045.1 Pseudoalteromonas sp. bablab_jr011
GAAGAGGCACAAGGGCGCGAATACATCATAGGGCCGAGGTAGCTCCTCATTATGAGCCCGCATATAAGTACGCAGTCTAACAAAATTAACGAAGGGTATTGTGCAATAGGAGGAGTCCATATAAGGTACTTTAGTGCCGAAAGTGTCTGATATGCCCTTCATACATAACCACTGACATTCACGGCTAAAGCCGTTCCTACGCTTCTTAATCACGATGTTTAATCACAGTCCTAACGTTGTTTAATCATGATGACAAGATTGGAGGCTCTAAAATGGGCTACTTCACCTTACGCTAATCCGTCTCTCATTAATGAGCAACACAACAACGCGGTGCTTGACGAATAAATACGAAAAAGCCCAGCAGGTTTCCCCGCTGGGCTTTTATATTTATATTCAGTACTTACTGTTATTTAATCATGCTGTAAATAAGCGCAAGAACAGCAAGAGAGCCAATAGCTAGCACAAATAAAGTACTTAAGCGGTGCCTGTATTTTTGCAGGCTAGGGACTTTATACACGGCAATCATGGGCATAATGAATAAGATCATGGCGATAATTGGGCCTGAAAGTTGATCCATCATGTCTAAAATACTTGGGTTGATCACCGAGCAATACCAAATAGCGAAGAACATGATAACAGTGCCAATCTTATCAACGAGTTTAGGGTTCATATGTGCTTGCTTACTGACAAGACCATTGAAGCTTTCGCGGGCTCCTAAAAAGTGGCCTAAGAAAGATGACGTAATCGCGATAAACGCTACCAACGGGCCTAGTGTGGCAATGAATGAGTTATCAGTAATATTGGCAAGAAACGACAAGATAGAAACGTTTTCGGCCTTAGCTTGCAGCATTTGTTCTGATGATAAAGACAACACACACGAAAATACAAACAGCAATACAAATACGATTAACAATAAGCTGGTGCGCTTCAGAATTGCTTCTGACTTCATTTTAGCATTATTACCGTAATGAGCTCGCTGTACATGGACAAAACTTGAGATTGCAGCGGCATGGCTGAATGAGAACACAATAATAGGAATTGATAACCAGAGCGTTTTCATAAAGCCTGAAAACTCAGGAACTGATACGTCAGGCATCTGCCAGCTTGGGATCAAATACAACGATAAGAAAAACAGAATACCGACGAGTGGATAGACCAAAATAGCAAAAGCACGCAACATGAGTGCTTCTCCACCTAGCATTAAGCTAATCATACCACCCACTAAAATGCCTGATAGCAGCACGCGTGGTGGTGATTCCATATCTAATTGATTAACGATAAAGCTGTCTACGGTATTGGTTAGGCCAACGCCATAAATAAGTAAAATAGGAAAGATAGAAAGAAAATATAAAAGAGAAATTAGTCGCCCAGCATTCATGCCAAAGTGCTCTTCTACCACATCGGTAAAGTCAGCATCTGGTTGCTTTGATGATAATACAAAACGAGCTAAGCCACGATGAGCTAAGTAAGTCATAGGAAAGGCTAAGCACGCCATAATCACTAATGGCCAGAACCCGCCTATACCGATATTAATGGGTAAGAATAAAATGCCGGCACCCACTGCTGTGCCAAATAAACTTAATACCCACTGGGTGTCGTGAAGATTCCATTTCGAGTTACTACTTGTTGTCGATGCACTAAACTGCGCAGCATCTTGTTGTGTGTTCATTAGCACTCCACTATTAGAATAATAATTGTCGCGCAGCATATAGAAAAGCAACTAAGAATGCATGTTTTAGCGTTGTATTTAGATAACTATGCTGTAAGGAGAGACTTACAAAAGGAAATGCTGGGCTAGTTGAGTTAAGCCCAGTTGTGGTGTTTACTCTGCTGCTGCAAGTGCGCGGGCTTTTATATCAGCAGCAAATGCTAAGCCTTTTTTAAAGCGAGCTTCAGCTGCTGTGATTTCACTTTCATCGCCATTAGCAGCAAGCACACCTTGTGATAGTGCTTTGTAAAGAGAAGTGATTTGCGCTTGGTAAGCTGCCTCAATGGCTTTTTCAACAGTCGTCATCGTCATTCCTTTAATAGATTAAGAGGGCAAAATATTATCGGAACACAGGCATAAAGGCTAGTTTAACGTTAATTTAGAGAGGGTAAGTTTTGCTGGGTTTCGCTTCGCGTTACCCAGCTTATGTAGTATTTCACTCTATAACATCGACTGCTAAAGACTAGTCCTGTAACGCCGATACTACAAAATACGGATTCAGATATTCTTCTTTACTGTTATACAGCAGTGGACTGCCATCGAGTTTGCTAACCGTTGCTCCTGCTATTTCGGCAATCGCATGGCCTGCGCCTGTATCCCACTCGCAGGTTGGGCCTAAGCGTGGGTAAATATCGGCGCTGCCTTCGGCTACTAAACATAGTTTTAGTGAGCTGCCTTTTGAGACCATTTCTACGTCATCGAATTGTTTTACAAATTCAGCTAGGTCAGGGGAAGGGTGTGAGCGACTGCCAACAACACGAATAAGCCCTTTATTTGGCTTGCGGGTAACTTTAAGTTCGATGCGTTCATCGCCCTTATCTTTAAATGCACCAATCGCGTTGCTTGCAATATATGAGACACCCAATGCAGGTGCATCGACGACGGCTAAAATAGGCTTACCGTTTTCAATAAGCGCAATATTTACCGTAAACTCACCATTCTTTTTGATGAACTCTTTTGTGCCATCAATCGGGTCGACTAGCCAATAACGTTGCCAGGTTTGACGAACATCCCAGCTAATATCTGCACTTTCTTCACTTAGAATCGGAATGTCTGGCGTTAACTGTTTTAAGCCATTAACAATCACTTTATGAGCGGCTAGATCGGCGTCGGTTACTGGGCTTTCATCGGCTTTGTATTCGACGTTAAAATCTTTTTCGTAAATACCCATAATGGCATTTCCTGCTTGGCGCGCCAGCAGTAAGATTTCTTCTAGCAGTTCCGTATGATTCATGATTTAACCTATAATTTGCTGTTGTTTTAGATACGCTACCAGTTCTTGCACCGATTGGTCTAGGGTGTTTTTGCTCGTATCGATTTTAATTTCGGGTGATGTTGGAACTTGGTAGTCTGAATCAATACCTGTGAAATGCTTAATTTCACCCGCACGTGCCTTTTTATAAAGCCCTTTAGGGTCACGAGTTTCACATACGTCTAGTGGGGTATCTAAAAACACTTCGATGAACTCACCATCATCTACCAAGTTCCTTACCATATCGCGTTCACTTTGGAAGGGTGAAATAAATGCGGTGAGTACCACAAGACCGGCATCGACCATGAGTTTCGCTGTTTCGCCTACGCGGCGAATATTTTCAACACGATCTTCATCAGTAAAGCCTAAATCTTTACATAACCCATGGCGTACGTTATCACCATCAAGTAGATAGGTGTGAACACCAAGTTGGTTTAGTGCGTTTTCTAGCGCATTGGCCACGGTGCTTTTACCAGAGCCAGAAAAGCCAGTGAACCATAAAATAGTCGGCTTATGCTTTTTTTGCTCACTACGTTGTGCTTTAGTGATTGCGTAGTTATGCCAAACGATATTCTCATTCATTGTATCTGTTCTCGTTGTTTGTTATTGGAATGGGAAAACCAGTGGTATCAATGTAAGTACCGTAATCGAATAGATAATCGATAAAGGAAGGCCCATGGCAATGTAATCTTTTAAGCGGTAATTTCCCGCACTGTACACCATAAGGTTGGTCTGATAACCAAATGGTGAGATAAAGCTGGCCGATGCACCAAAGGCCACGGCCATAATAAAGGGCAGTGGGGAAACATCAAAGCCAATAGCCAGCGCATACGCAACAGGAAATGAAAGTGCGGCGGCTGCATTGTTGGTAATCAATTCGGTAAACATGACCGTCATTAAGAAGATAGCAATAAATGCCCCGTAAGGGCCAAAGTCACCTAACACATAAAGCATGCCATTTGATATTTCACCAGCTAAACCGGTGCCAATCATGAGTTTGGCGAGTCCAATCGCACTGCCTACAACCGCTAGTAATTCGATAGGGAAGCGACGTTTAACTTCACTGAGCTTAATTGTGCCGCTGAGCATTAGGCCAATGAGTAACACCAATAAGCCTTTTACTAAGGGGACTAAACCGATAATGCTTAACGTTAAAACCCCTGCAAAACTAGCCAACACAATGTTTGATTGCTTTGCTTTTAAATGTGTTTGTAAATCGAGACCCGAAATATAAACAAACTCACGCTTTAAGTTTGGGAGTGTGTAAAATGCTTTACCCGGCGCGAGAATCAAGGAATCACCAGCTTGTAATTGCACTTTACCTAGGCCTCCTTGTAAACGGTCATGACCTCGACGAATTGCAATTACTGCCGCATGAAACTGTTCGCGAAAGCGAATTTCTTTAATCGTTTTGCCAATGTATTTAGAGGAGTGACTCACGACCACTTCAACAAGGTGTTCAACATCTTTCTCGTGCTTGTCATGAACCACTTTTAAGCCATCAAATTGAGTCAGTAAAGGAACAGACTTTATATCGCCGACAAATAATAATACGTCACCTTCTTTGATTACTTGTTTTGGGGTGACGGCACAAATACGTTTGTCACCACGAATGATTTCAGCAAGGAAGAGATCTTTTAATTCACGCAGACCATTTTCTTCAACACTTTTACCAATCAGCTTTGAATCAGCTTCTACTTTGCCTTCTAAGTAAAATGGCACGACTTCTTGGTTATTTTTACCGTTATCGGGTAGGTATTTAAGCATTACAATAATGGTGATCAGGCCCACACTTAATGCGCCTAAACCAACCAGTGTAAAATCAAAAAAACCTAAGGGAGCCATGCCCGCTTCAACAGCAAAACCATTGACGATTAAATTAGTTGAGGTGCCAATTAAAGTAATTGTGCCACCGAGTATTGCGGTGTACGACAAAGGCAGTAATAGTTTTGATGGCGAATGTGTCGGGCTCTCTTTTATGGCACTAATAAGAGATGCCACAACGGCTGTGTTATTAGTAAACGATGACAAAAAGGCGGTCGATAAGCCAAGCTTAGTGACAGAGCTTGTCAGGCTACCTTTTGATAAGGATTGGGCAAGTTTCTGTACCAATGTGGTTTTTTCTACCGCAATTGATACCAATACTAAAAGTATCAGGGTGATTAACGAGGGATTGGCATAATTAACAAGCATATCCTCAAGGCTAATAAGCCCAGAAAGATAGCTAATTCCAATGGCGCTCACAAATAACCATGCTGGTTTTAATCGTGTGCCAAATAGGCACCCGACTAATACCAGCATAATGCCTGTTAATACCAGCTGTTGATACATGCTTTTTACTTCCTATAACAGGCGAATTGTGATTATTTAAGCTTAGTTATATCAAGCGCTTGCCAATGAGGGAAGTGCTTGCGAACAAGTGCATTAAACTCAACTTCAAAGTCGCTAAAGCCACTTTGTTGCTCTTCAGTGCTTAATAACTGCTCGATCATACCTGCTGCAACCGTTAAGTTTGATAGGCGATCGATTAAGATAAATGCCCCTGTTTCATGGTTGTCGTGATACTCATCAGCCAAAATTGTTTCTGTAAGCTCGAGGGTTACAATAGCAATTTCGTTTAGCTGCAGAGAGTCTGCTTGGCCATGTTCTAAGGTATTTACATCAATCGTGTGATCAATTTTTTTCACCACCGCTGAAGTATTTTTGCTGCCTAACTTAAAGTTATAGTTTTTACCTAACACCAAGGGGGATTCATGCATCCACACAAGTTTGGCTTGAATACGGTTTGTTACAGCGGCTTTAGATGCGGCAGGTACAATTACATCACCACGACTGATATCAATTTCGTCGTTAAGCGTTAATGTAACTGCTTGGCCTGCTTCGGCTGTATCAAGGTTCCCATCGAAGGTGACAATCTCTTTGATACTTGAGCTTTTTCCTGATGGTAATACTTTTACGGCATCACCCACACTGAACGTACCTGAAGTGAGTGTACCTTGGAAACCGCGGAAATCTAAGTTAGGGCGCACAACATATTGCACAGGTAAGCGTGCTTCAAAGCCAGTATCAATTTCAGCCGCAGGGGAATCTTCGAGTAATTCAAGAAGCGGTTTGTCGGTGTAATAAGGTGTATGTTCAGAGCGTACTACAACGTTGTCGCCTTTCAATGCTGACATAGGTACGAACTTAATGTTTGTGACGTTTAACTGCTCTGCAAACTTAAGGTAATCGGCTTTGATTTTCTCATACACGGTTTCGTCAAAATCGACGATGTCCATCTTATTGATAGCAACAACAAATTGTTTAATCCCTAAAGAGTCACAAATAAAGCTATGACGCTTAGTTTGTACCTGCACGCCATAACGTGCATCGACTAGGATAATTGCCACATCGCTGGTTGATGCACCTGTTACCATGTTGCGGGTGTATTGCTCATGTCCAGGCGTATCCGCAATAATGAATTTACGTTTTGCTGTTGAGAAATAACGATACGCAACATCAATCGTGATGCCTTGTTCTCGCTCAGCTTGCAAGCCATCAACGAGTAGGGCTAAGTCAAGCTCTTCACCTGCATTACCAACTTTTTCGTTGTCTTTGTGAAGGGCTGCAAGTTGATCTTCATAAATTTGGTGGCTGTCATGCAGAAGGCGGCCGATTAACGTTGATTTACCGTCATCAACACTGCCACATGTCAGCATACGTAAAAGGCTTTTGTCTTGTTGACGCGCAAGGTAGGCGTCGATGCCTAGCTCTCTTACTTCATTAATCGTGTCGTTAGTTTTAGACATTAGAAATAACCCTCACGTTTTTTCTTTTCCATAGAGCCTGCAGAGTCGTGATCAATCACGCGACCTTCACGCTCAGATGATGTTGATAACAACATCTCTTCAATAATTTCAGTTAATGAGCTGGCGGTTGATTCCACAGCACCAGTAAGTGGGTAACAGCCAAGGGTACGAAAACGGACCGACTTCATTTGCGGTACTTCGCCTTCTTCAAGCGGCATGCGCTCATCATCAACCATAATGAGAGTGCCATTGCGCTCAACAACAGGACGTTCTTTGGCTAAATATAGTGGCACCATTTCAATGTTTTCTTGGTAGATGTATTGCCAAATATCAAGCTCAGTCCAGTTAGATAAAGGGAATACACGAATACTTTCACCCGGATTAACTTGGCTATTGTAAGTATTCCACAGCTCTGGACGTTGATTTTTAGGATCCCATCTGTGGTGCTTATCGCGGAAAGAATAAACACGCTCTTTGGCACGTGACTTTTCTTCATCGCGGCGAGCACCGCCGAATGCAGCATCAAAACCATATTTATCAAGCGCTTGTTTTAAGCCTTGGGTTTTCATGATATCGGTATGCTTCGCTGAGCCATGAACAAACGGATTAATATCAATCGCTAAACCTTCAGGGTTTTTATGGACGATTAAATCAAAGCCATATTCTTTGGCTAAACGATCGCGAAACTCGATCATTTCCTTAAATTTCCAGTTGGTATCAACATGCAAAAGAGGAAATGGAATTTTTGCTGGGTAAAATGCCTTACGTGCTAAGTGTAATAACACCGATGAATCTTTACCGATTGAGTAAAGCATAACCGGGTTTTCAAACTCAGCAGCAACTTCGCGCATGATCTTGATACTTTCAGCTTCTAATTGCTGAAGGTGTGTTAAAGCCATTGTTAGTCGTCCTACTAAAATGATTAAAAGTTAAATTACGCTACGCCTGTTAAAGGCTGGGCAAAGCTGCTGGTTTGTGCCGTTTGGCCAAACCAAGCAAGTTGATGATGCAGTGATGCAACTTCGCCAATAATTAATAACGCTGGTGAAATAATACTGTGCCGTGAAATTAAATCGGCTAATTCACCTAGCTGCCCCGTCACGACACGTTGTTCTTTACGTGTGCCGTTTTCAATGATGGCCACTGGTGTATCTGCACCGCGACCATGTTTTAATAATTGTGCTTGGATATGAGGTGACTTAATCACCCCCATATAAATCGCTAAGGTTTGATTAGGTTTAGCAAGCGACTGCCAATCGAGTTCTTGACCCTCTTTTTTACAGTGCCCAGTAACGAATTGGATGGCTTGTGCATGGTCTCTATGTGTTAATGGGATACCCGCATAAGCACTGCAACCGGCTGCAGCAGTAATACCAGGAACAATTTGATAGCGGATCTGGTTGGCAGCAAGCACTTGTACTTCTTCACCGCCACGGCCATAAATGAATGGATCGCCCCCTTTAATGCGGCATACTTTTTTACCCTGTTTAGCAAAATCAACTAACATTTGATTGGTATCTTCTTGTGCCACACTATGATCGCCCAAGCGCTTGCCAACACACACTAAGTCGGCATCGCGACGCACTAGTTCCATAATTTCATCAGACACAAGGTAGTCATACACAACAACATCGGCTTGTTGCATTAATTGCAGGGCTTTTAACGTTAATAGCTCTGGGTCACCAGGGCCTGCGCCCACAACATATACTTCACCTTCGGGCTCAGGCTTGGCTTCGAGTAGTTGCTCTAGTTGCGCCGACGCTGCGGTGGTGTCGCCTGCTTGCACTTTACTCACAACCGATGAATCAAACACACCTTCCCAAAACTGGCGACGGTCGGCGAAATGTTTAAAACGTTGCTTTACTTTGTCGCGAAAACTCCCGACTAAAGTAGCCAAAGGGCCAATATGTTGTGGAATAAGCGTTTCGAGCTTTTCACGTAAGCGACGTGCTAAAACAGGGGCTGTCCCCGCGCTTGAGATAGCAATAGTGATAGGGTCACGGTCAACAATCGAGGGAAAGATAAAACTACACTTAGGTTGATCATCAACGACATTAACGAAAATATTGCGTGCGTTAGCAAGCTCAAAAACCGTGCTGTTAACCGCGTCGTTATCTGTTGCGGCAATAACCAACATTTGTTTATCTAAATGGTGCTCTTGAAATATGTCGTTAATTAGCGTGACTTCACCCGTGTTTGCAAGGGTTATAAGCTCATCACAAAATTCAGGGGCGACTAACGTCACGTGTGCGCGCGCTTTTAAAAATGCGCGGCATTTGCGTAACGCAACATCTCCACCGCCGACTACCAATACGGGCCTGTCGTCTAATTTGGTAAAGATAGGTAAATATTGCACGTTGTTTATACCCCTAAAAAACATCACAGAAACTGCTTATTGCAGACAAGCAGAATATAGTGCGTATTGTTAAGTAAAAAATAATTAAAACCCAATTTATATAACTAAAAGTTATATTGGGTGGTTCTATTTGGCTTAAGACTTAGTTAACAAGGGATTGCGGCGAGTTAAAAGAAAATAACTAGGCTTATGGTGATTAGTTATGAGTTATAGCCAGAACATAAAAATTTGCTACTATGGGTCACTATTATGGCAACACAAAAATACGATTTATGAAAAACATGCAAACAATCGCAGCCCAAGCTGTGGCGCTCATGGACTTAACAACCCTCAATGACACCGATACGGCACAAACAATTGAAGATCTTATTGCCAGTATTCAGCCAAAGTTAGGCGTACCTGCGGCGGTGTGTGTTTATAGTCAGTTTGTTAGTGATGCTAAATTAGCGTTGGCAGAGCGTGCGCTAAAGCAAGTAAAGGTGGCCACAGTCACCAATTTTCCAACAGGAGAGCAGCCTTTAGAACAGGTGATAAATGAAACCTTGTTTGCTATTGAGCGTGGCGCTGACGAAATTGATTTAGTGATCCCATACAAAGCCCTCATTGCAGGTGATGAAGAGAAGGTTTTAACGTACGTCAAATCCTCAAAAGATGCCTGCGGCAATAAAGCCGTGTTAAAAGTGATTATCGAAAGTGGCGAATTAACAGATGAGTTAATAACTAAAGCGAGCCAAATTGCGATTGATGGCGGGGCTGATTTTGTCAAAACGAGTACGGGTAAAGTGGCGGTTAATGCAACCTTAGCTGCAACAGAGATAATTTTAACCGCAATTAAAGCAAGCGGTAAAAACGTCGGTTTTAAAGCCGCAGGGGGAGTGAGAACCGTTGCTGATGCCGCTCAATACTTGGCCTTAGCTGAATCTATAATGGGTGAAGCCTATATAAAGCCTAAACTATTTAGGTTTGGTGCTTCGGGGTTATTAAGTGATGTATATGCGACATTAAATGAATCGTGATAGTGAGCAAGAAAAAATAGCCCTTGAGCATGGCGCCGCAAAATTATTTTTGCGCTGTTATGAAAAAGAGTTTGGGATCAAAATGCGCAATATTTGGCATAATACACCA
This sequence comes from Pseudoalteromonas sp. bablab_jr011, assembly GCF_016464045.1. NCBI lineage: Bacteria > Pseudomonadati > Pseudomonadota > Gammaproteobacteria > Alteromonadales > Pseudoalteromonadaceae > Pseudoalteromonas > Pseudoalteromonas sp. bablab_jr011. The sequence continues at coordinate 10,230 of NZ_JACDWU010000119.1, forward strand.
AGTAAGCCTGATGTGAGCTGCTATAAAGGTGAGCAGCGTCTCGATATTGAAATTGCGCATTTATACGCCAGTGAAACAGAGGCGATGGCCGTATTAGGACGGCCCTTGTCAATTGGTATGCAGCGCGACCTTGCTGAGATGGCACTTGAGCCAAGCGATCAGCGTTTACATTGTGCACTGCATCGGTTACTCGCGCAAAAAGCGAAAAAACAGTATGAATCAGAGCATCCATGGTTATTGATCCGTAATGCCAGCACTATTTGGCACTTAGATGATTTTAAGGCCGTGCTCACTCATCTCGATGTACCAAAAGGGCATCCATTCCAGCAAATTTGGTTATTGTGTGACTTTTATCGTGGTGAACTAGTACAAATTTTATAAATGGAAGATGTTAGCAAAAATGAGAATAAACCGTTCAGGGACACCGTCACTCATTTTTGCCAATACAGCCAGTGGTTATTACTGGCTGTATAAGGCTAATTGACGTTATTAAGCTTGGTTACTTCAATTAGTTAAATTTAAACATACTGCCTAAGCTTTCCAGCCCTGATTTATTCGTTTTAGCAATACATTGGGTATTATCGAGTGACTGTTTGGTTTTTTCATCTGCCAAACCTGTGACGGTGAGTTTATTTTCTTGTTGATATTCAGTGAGTGCAATAACCGTTGCGCGATCGTATTTTACATCTTCTGTTTCAAACTCTTCGTAATGAGGTTGGTTTTTTAAGTAGCCCAAGCAGACTAAGTTTAGACGAGACATTGCCAAGTCCATTTTTTCGTAATGGGGCATTCTATGAGTGGGCACTGTGACTGACGGTGTGTTTGCGACGGCGGTTTTTGCGCCAGTTGCTTTTGCTGTCACTCTTAGAGGGGCTGGAGCAGAGTGTCCTGTAGCAATGGTATTATCACTATTGTAGCGATAGTAAGTGCTAGGTACTTTGCTTTCTAAAAACTCGACGGCTTTAACAATCACTTCTCGTAAGGCTTTTTCTTTAGGGGTGTTTGACCATCCGCTGAGATTACCCCCGACGAGTGCGCCGCCAAAGTTAGTCGCTGCTGAGGTGAAGTCAAAATCCTTACTTCCGCCTTCTACGCTGGTGGCTGCCAGAATACGCGAAGTGCGTGTGTCGATTAAGCGTAGATCAATTGCCATATGCGAGCCTGAGAAGCCTGCCGATACCGAGCTAAACACATCACCAATAAAGCCGCCACTGCCAACACTGGCACCTGAGCTGTCGTCATCAAATTCGGTTACTGCGGCCACAACCACAATTTCTGCCCCTTCAATTTCACCGTAAGCCGCCCCCGATGCAGCGCTTACTCTTCCAGATACCGCTAAATCTTGCTCTGACAAGACGGCATCAAGTGCTTGACGCTCTAATACAATAAAACGGTTCGTACTGACCAGCGCAGTCGTTAATTGATCAGCCATGCCTTCACCAATTTCTTTTCGCCACCATCGTGAATCATTTGATTTATCAGTAAAGCGCGCCACGGCAATACGTGCTTTTGGACCGTTATAATGTTGCTGTGCTACTTCATTCACATTTGGACTGTTTTGATTTGTTGTTGAAGTTGTTGTGCTTTGGCATGCGCATAATGCAGCACTGAGTAAGGCCACCGTAATTGTAGGGTATTTTTTAGCGAACATTTGATTTCCTTAACTTATATCCATGCAGTAAATAAACGTCATAACGGGGAGGCAAAGTTATGAACGATAGTATGGATAAGCTATAAAAATCAGTGCTTTATTAATAGTACATATGCGAAGACTTTATTCACTTAGGCGAAAATCAGGCTGTTTCTGATGCTTTTCTCTATATTGCTTCGGCGATACACCAAAGTGTCCTTTGAAGCTGCGAGCAAAATAGCTTTGAGAACTAAACCCATTATTTTCTGCTATTAAGCCTATGGCTAATGAACTTTCTATTAGCTGTTTTGCTGCATACTCAATACGTGTGTTACGTAAATAGTCAGAAGGGGTGAGTGAATACAGTGCTTTCATTTTTAACTGCAGTGCCCGAGGGCTTAAACACAGTGCTGATGCCAGCTGTTCAATTGAAAACTGATCCGACTGATAGTTTTCTCGGACCACCTTTTTAAGCTTCTCTGTAAATACAGAGTCTTTAGTTTGCACCGTAACGTACTCATTATTATCGCTTTGTATCTCAGAGGTAAGTTGAGCCGCTAAGTGTTGATTTAGTAAATAACGTAAACTGAGTAGGCCTTTTACTTTGCTTAGTAAAATAGACGGTTCAAAGGGTTTACTTAAAAAGTCGTCAGCCAGTAAATCAAGGCCTTTTAAACGGCTAGGCGTGTCAGCTTTGGCAGATAATAATAAAACCGGGATATGACTGGTCGCGTTATCAGCACGAAGCTTCGCAAGCATTTGGTATCCGTCCATGTTAGGCATCATAACATCACTGATAATAAGGTCGGGTAATTCAGACTGACAAAGTGACAAGGCTTGTTGGCCATCGCAAGCACAGATGCAATTGAACTGCTCACTAAATAGTGACAAGAGCAGCTCACTCATATCACTATTGTCTTCAACAATCATGAGTGTTTGCCTTAAGCCAGGTTGGGTGGTGACCGTTGGCAAGTTTTGTTTTGTTGCACTGATAACTGTAGGCAGCGAGACCGTAAAACAGCTGCCCTGCGCTGGCGAGCTAGTTAGTGATATTTCACCGCCATAATCCTCGACCAGTTGTTTCACTAATGTAAGCCCAATACCACTGCCGGTTTCTGAACATGTGTCTAAGCGAGTAAACCTTTCGAATATTTTCACCTGTTGGTCTTTTGCAATGCCAATTCCTGTGTCGGACACACTGATATGCGCAAGGTTATCGCTGTGATGTAAACACACTCGAACCTCACCGCCTGCCGGGGTGTATTTAAGCGCATTACTGACCAGGTTACTGACGATAGAGTGCGCATGATTAGGCGCGATATTTATAGTGCACACAGTTTCACAGTGATCCTGAAAATTAAATTTAAGCTGTTTTTGGGCGAATAGCGGCGCAAAGTCATCGATGAGATCAGTTAAAAAAGTCGTTAACGAATAAGCGGATACATAATGCACGGCTGTACTGGGTCGTTTGCTCAGTTGCAGTAGTTGATTTATTAAGTCAAGCAAGCGTTGGCAATTACGTTTTATGCTTGCTAATTGCGATTGAGCCTGCGAACTGTGGGTGGACTGCTGTAACTGGCTAATGGGAGCCAGAATCAAGCTCAATGGGGTTTTTAGTTCATGACTTATATTATCTAAGAACTGATCTTTTAATTTATTTAACTCAATTTCTTTTTGTTTTTGCTGTTCGGCCAGCTTGCGCTGATAAATTGAATTAATAACCAGCCATGCTAATGTCATTGCACATAGTGTGTAAGATAAATAAGCGACATTGCTTTGCCACCAAGGTGGAACAACCTTCAGTTCGAGTAGGGTGGTATCCTCACTCCACTGCCCATATTGATCCCTTACTTTTAGCTGTAATTGATAATGTCCAGCAGGAAGCTGCGGGTAGTTTATTTGACGTTGCGATGCATCATTATATAAAAACTGTTGGTCAAACCCCGCTAGTTTATAGCCATATTGATAATGCTTTGGTGTGGCGGCGTTATTCAATGCACTAAATTTAAAGCCAATAACTCCCGCTGATTTTGCGAAAGAGAATGTGTTTGTCGCATTGATCAGCGTGTCGGTGCTGTGGTCAAAAAAATCAGTGCTAATTTCACGGTTATTAAGCAATAACTCGGTTAATACGGGAGTGGGGGGAGTGTGATCTAAGGTGAGTTTGTCAGGGTAAAACTGATTAAAACCATTAATTCCGCCAAAGAATAGCTCGCCATCTATCGCTTGAAAACTAGCCCCAAGAATGAAGGATTGATGCTGGATTCCATCTTCAGGTAAAAACGGTTGTATGCTGCCCGTTATTGGATGATAACGTGTTAATCCGCCATTGGTAGCTAACCATAAATAGCCTTGTTTATCGGCTAAAATGTCAAAAATATTGTCATTTACTAGGCCATGTTGCTCGCTAATATGCTCGACATCAAAGTTTTGTTTATTGACCTTGTTGAGGCCTTGCATTGTGCCGACCCACAGCGTTTTATCGTCGCTGAGTAATAACGACGTGACCATGTTATGGCTCAGACCTGTGCGTTCATTAAGTAATGTAAATTGCTCTGTTTCGATGGAAAACTTATTGAGTCCCGCACGCGTACCCACCCACAAAGCGTGATCATTCTTATCATACGCAAGTGTGAAAACGGTATTATTGGCTAAGCTGTTATGGGTTGCATTGTGCTGATAATGGGTCACTGTTTCTGAATCTGGATCAAAGCGAGTTAATCCTTGGTTACTACCGAGCCACACTATGCCGTCTTTATCACTCTCAATTGCATAAACGCGATCACTGCTAAGCTGGTGGCTTTGCATGGTATAGCTGACAAAATCATCGCTTTCATCTTGGTATTTAAGAAGCCCGCCGCCGTATGTCCCAACCCACAATTGCTGCCTTTTATCCTCATGTAAGCTAAATATGTTGGTATTGGGTAAGCGGGTTGTATAGTGCTGATAGCCTTGCGGTATCGCACGATTTAAACCCTCGCGCGTGCCAACCCACAACTGGCCATTTTTACGTTTAATAATCGCACGAATAAAATTATGCGTGAGAGAGTGAGGGCTTGACGTTGTGCTTTGATGTCCAAATTGTTGCTGTTTCGGATCGTATCTGTGTATACCAAAACCATCGGTCCCAATCCAAATAATTCCTTGTGGGTCTTGATATATAGAGAGTAAGTAATCATTTTTGAGTCCGTTAGGCTTTTGTACATCATGACGATAGTGTGCAACGTCAGTGTATATATCTGCCCCCGCAGCTAAAAAGTATACGCCTTGCCCATAACTTGTTAGCCACAGGTTATGCTGATTGTCGAGAAGACTGTCAGTGATCCAAACTCCCTTAAATTGCGGCAATTCGGAAGATGTCTCTGTATCGATTGAAAATATATACAGCCCTTGTTTTGCACCGATGAGCAATTGATTTGAACTTAACTTGTTAAGATGCCAAAGTGGCGAGGTGAGGGCGATGTCATGTTTAAATTGTTTGGTTTTAGGGTTAAACGACAGCAGACCATGGCTGGTTGCAAGCCACAGGGTATTTTGTACTGCAATAATGTCTCTGATGACAATGTTTTGTTGTGTATTTTCAGCAACCTGATAAGTCTCAAATTGCTGCGCTGCAATATCAAAGTAGCTGAGTGTGCCTTGTTCATGACCCAACCACATATTGCCACTCTTATCAAAAGCCAAAGACCATATTTTATCATCACTGAGTTGTGGGTTTGTAAAGGTCGAATAGGTGTAAAATTGGCCCGTGGTGGGATCAAGCCGGTTTAGTCCTTTACTGGCTGTTGAAAACCAAAGGTCGTTATCAGTGCCTTTTAAGCATGCGGTAATCCAATTACCGGAAATACTGGTCGCTGAAGTATGTGCTTTAAAGCGTTTAAATTCATAGCCATCAAATCGATTGAGCCCTCCTTGTGTGGCAAACCACTGAAACCCTTGCGCATCAGTGAGACTGCAATTGATGGAGTTTTGACTTAAGCCATGCTCGCTATCAAAGCTGTTTAAGTGAAGTGATTGCGCACTTACAACATGACTTTTCAGAACAGCTAAGCTGAAAAATATTAGGCATAATAGGGTGTTTAAATACAGCACAGAGATCCATCTTGTTGGTGTTTTTGTTCCTTTATTAGGCTGATAGTAAACTGCTTTTTAATCAATGTTAATATTGATTTTTATACTAACAGGTGAGATTTTAACACGGCAAGATCATTATAAATTGAACTTATAGAATATGTAGTGATCAGATCAAGGCATAATAATCACCTTGGTCACGTAAAATATGAGCGCTACTTTTCTGAAACACTTTAATTCAATTACCGATCCTCGCATTGAACGC
>NZ_JACDWU010000120.1:0-35998 GCF_016464045.1 Pseudoalteromonas sp. bablab_jr011
CTTCTCTGCTGCAATTTGATCTGCTTCACGCTGCGCCTGTTCCGCTGCAATACGCTCTTGCTCTAACTTCATGGCCGCTTCTTGCTCTGCAAGACGCGCTTGTTGTTCTTGACGACGTTGCTCTGCTGCTTGCTGTTCTGCTGCGATACGTTCAGCTTCAGCCTTTTCTGCTGCAATACGTGCTTGTTCTACACGCTCGGCTTCAGCTTTTTCTGCTGCAATACGTTCCTGCTCTAAGCTCGCCGCTTGCGCTTTTTCAGCTTCAATACGCTGTTGTTCTTCTAATTGCTTTTGGTTATCAGCCTCATTTGCTGTTTGCTCTGCTTGTTGTTTTTCTGATTTGCCAAAACCAAACCAAGACAAGAATTTACTTTTTTTTGCCATACTTGCTAATAACCACTTATAAAAATCTGATAAACTTACATGAATAATAGTTTGGTGATAGTTCAGCTATGCTCAGCCAAACCGAAACGGGTACCATCTATCGCTAAGGTCGCAATACTACCATTTTTAGCGCAGTAGAAAAATGACACACCAGCTATTGCTTGCAATATTATCTGAGCTGGGGGTCAGTTACCAATAATTAGTGAGTTAAATGAGAAAAAAATCAACAGCTAACCGCCAAGTAAACGCTAGCAATAATAAATCAGCAAATGGCTTTATCCGTATTATTAGCGGACAATTTCGTGGCAGAAAACTTCCTGTTAAAGATGTACAAGGTTTACGTCCAACGACTGATCGCATTAAGGAAACCGTGTTTAACTGGTTAATGCAAGATACGCGTGATGCAGCGGTCCTTGACTGCTTCGCAGGTTCTGGCGGGTTAGGATTCGAAGCGTTGTCACGCTTTGCTAAACGTGCTGTATTTTTTGAGCTTGATAAAAGTGCTGCATCTCAACTTATACAAAATATAAGCACCCTCAAACTTGAAAATGCCACAATTAAACAGGGCGATAGCCTCGCATTATTGGCAAATAATTCGCTAGATGAGCAGTTTGATCTTGTTTTTGTTGATCCGCCATTCCGACAAAATTTAGCTGAAAAAAGTTGTTTATTACTCGAATCAAATCAATGGTTAACTGAGCAAGCGTTGATTTATGTGGAACTTGAAAGTGAGCTAACCAGCTTCACTCCCCCAGGTAACTGGCTGCTTTTAAAGGAGAAATCTGCAGGGCAGGTAATTTGTCGTTTGTATCAACGAGAGCCAAATTAATACTGTTTAGCCGCCTCAGTTTCTGTTAATATTATTCTTTACATGTGGTGTTGCTTCGGATTACAATACCGCACCATTTTTGAACCACTTGATCGTTATTCGATCAACTTGAGCAACGCTCATTATTTAGGTAGGTGAATTTTTAATGCCAGTAATTAAAGTAAGAGAGAACGAACCGTTTGACGTAGCACTTCGTCGCTTCAAGCGTTCATGTGAAAAAGCAGGTATCCTTTCAGAAGTTCGTCGTCGCGAGCACTATGAAAAGCCAACAGCTGAGCGTAAGCGTAAAAAAGCTGCTGCAGTAAAGCGTCACATGAAGAAGCTTTCTCGCGATAACGCACGTCGCGTTAAATTATACTAATCAGTATTTGGTCTTGTATAAATGAGCCTTTTATTAACGCTAAAAGATGCGCAAAAAGATGCGATGAGAGCAAAAGACAAAGACCGTCTTAAGCCAATCCGCATGGTACTTGCTGCAATCAAGCAACGTGAAATTGACGAGCAAATCACGCTAGACGACGACGGAATTACCGCTGTTTTAGTGAAGCTTGTAAAACAACGTCGCGACTCTTACACCCAGTATATTGATGCGGGTCGTGAAGATTTAGCAGAAATTGAAGCCAATGAGATTAAAGCTCTTGAAGAATTCTTACCTCAACAATTGAGTGAAGAAGAAATCATTGCTCTTATTGACTCGGCTATTGCTGATACAAACGCAGCAGGTATGCAAGACATGGGTAAGGTAATGGGAGTAATCAAAAGCAAAGCCGAAGGTCGTGCCGATTTAGGTAAGATTTCTGGCTTAATCAAGCAACGATTAACTGCCTAACCCCCACATACAGACGTATGATTCAAGCAAACCGAGCCTAGTGCTCGGTTTCTTGTTTTTAGTCTTTCATAAAGAGAGTAATTGTGTTCAAATCTCACTTTAGAACGCAAAAATAGCGCAGGAAAAACAACAGCTATGGCCGGAAAAATCCCTCGACAATTTATTGATGATTTGCTCGCACGAACAGATATTGTTGAGCTAATTGATTCAAAAGTTGGCCTAAAAAAAGCCGGGAAAGACTACCAAGCATGTTGCCCTTTTCACAACGAAAAAACCCCGTCATTTACTGTTTCTCAAGATAAACAGTTTTACCACTGCTTTGGTTGCGGAGCGAATGGTAATGCCATTTCGTTTGTCATGGAATACGACAAATTAGAGTTTGTTGATGCTATTGAAGAGCTAGCTAGTATTCTAAATTTAGACGTACCACGTGAGCAAGGCACTAGTTCAGGTCCACAGCGTACCGCCGAGCAAAAACGTTCCGATTACGATTTAATGCTTCATGCCGCCCGTTTTTATCAGCACCAATTAAAACACCATAGCAACTCAAAAGCGGTAATTGATTACATAAAAGGCCGTGGCCTAAGCGGTGAAACCGCTAAAAAGTTCATGATTGGTTATGCGCCAAGTGAATGGGAAGCACTGTGTCAGCAATTAGGCCGAAATAAAGAGCAAAAAGAGCAATTAATTGAGCTAAAACTCGCGTCTGAAAAGTCGCCGGGTCGCCAATTTGACTTTTTTCGTGATCGGCTCATGTTTCCTATTCGTGATAAGCGAGGCCGGGTTATTGCCTTTGGTGGTCGCGTGATGCAAGCCGATCAAGGCCCAAAATACCTTAACTCTCCTGAGACACGTATTTTCCACAAAGGTTTTGAGCTTTATGGTTTATACGAAGCGAAACAAGCACATAAGAAACTTGAACATATTTTAATTGTTGAAGGGTATATGGATGTGGTTGCCTTAGCAGAGCAAGGCATTGAATACGCTGTAGCAGCACTTGGCACAGCAACCACAGCTGAGCACATGCACACCTTGTTTAGAACCACTGATAAAGTGATATGCTGCTATGATGGTGATAGAGCGGGTCGTGATGCAGCATGGCGCGCACTCGAAAATGCCCTGCCTTATTTAGCTGATGGCAAATCACTTCAATTTGTCTTTTTACCTGACGGTGAAGACCCCGACTCATTGGTACAAAAAGAAGGAAAAGAGGCATTCGAAGCACGCCTAGCAGAGGCCGATGATTTCAGCAAAGTGTTGTTCAGCAAGCTAAGCCAAGAGATTGACCTAACGAAAGACGCTGGCAAAGCAAAGTTACTCAGTGATGCCTTACCTTTAATCGAAAAAATACCGAGTGAATTTTACCAAGAAAATATACTGGAACATTTGGGCCGATTAATTGGTCGTACACGAGAGCAATTGAGTAATCGGGTTAAAACCCCGAAGCAGCAACATGCAATTGAGCGTAAATTTAAAATAACGCCGATGCGTCAAGCTATAGGTATTTTATTGCAGCATCCGAATCTAGCAACGAGCATCGCTTACATGCCTGAACTTGCTGAAATGAAAATTGCCGGCATTGAGCTATTTTTACGGATACAGGATTTAGCACTTGAACGACATGGTATTACAACCGCGCAAATCTTAGAATCGTTCCGAGATAGCGCTGAATATGATGCATTAGTGAAATTAGCAACTTGGCAGCATCAAATAAATGACGATCGTTTAGATACAGTTTTCAAAAATACTTTTAAATTTATTGAAGACCAGTGTTTAAATTATCGACTAGAGACCCTATTAATAAAAGACAAGACCCAAGGCTTAAGCAGCGAAGAACGGCTAGAATGCCACTTACTGACGCAAGCGTTAAAAGGCAGCAACAGCTAGTCAGAATTGAATAAAGCTGTTATACTGTGCTATTCACTGCGTCTAGTTAGTTTTCGTGTCGCTTATTTTTTAAGCGAGCTGGCGCCTGTTGTATCAACTTTCAGAGTGGAAGAAAAAATCTCTATGGATCCAACTCCTCAGTCACAATTAAAGCTTCTGATTCAAAAAGGTAAAGAGCAAGGTTATTTAACTTTTGCAGAAGTTAATGATCACCTTCCACAAGACATTATCGACTCAGATCAGGTAGAAGATATCATTAGCATGATTAATGATATGGGTATCAAGGTAAGTGAAAACGCGCCTGATGCCGATGAATTAATGATGCAAGAAACAACGACAGACGAAGACGCAGCAGAAGCCGCGGCCGCTGCACTTGCGACTGTAGAAAAAGAGATCGGTCGAACGACTGACCCTGTGCGTATGTACATGCGCGAAATGGGTACTGTTGAGCTACTTACACGTGAAGGCGAAATTGTTATCGCCAAGCGTATTGAAGAAGGTATCAACCAAGTTCAGATTTCTGTTGCTGAATACCCTGAAGCAATTACATATCTACTCGAGCAATGGGACAAGTTTGAAGCAGAAGAAATGCGCTTAAGCGACATTATTTCTGGTTTCTTTGATCCTAATAATGAAGACGAATCACAAATTTCTGCGACTCACATCGGTTCAGATCTAAATGAAGAGCAGCTCGACGACGAAGACGACGATGACGACGACGACGACGATGATGACAGCGATGATGATGCAGATGGTGACACAGGTCCAGATCCTGAAGAAGCACGTGTCCACTTCGAACATTTGCGTGAGCTTTACAATAAAGCACGCGATACATTCGAAGCAAAAGGCCGCTCACACCCTGATTCACAAGCTGCTATTTTTGAAATCGGTGAACTGTTTAAAACATTTAAACTAGTTCCTAAACAGTTTGATCGCATGGTAAACAACATGCGTGAAATGATGGATCGCGTTCGTGTACAAGAACGTCTTATCATGAAGCAAGCTGTACAAATTGCGAAGCTACCAAAGAAAAACTTTGTGAAGCACTTCGCTAACAACGAAACAGACACTGCTTGGATTGATCTTGAAATTGCTGCAAACGAGAAGTACTCAGTAGCACTTGAAGAAGTAAAACCAGAAATAATTCGTTGTATTAGCAAGTTATCTGCAATTGAAGAAAGCACTGGCTTAAGTATTGAGCGTATTAAAGATATCAACCGTCGTATGAGCATTGGTGAAGCTAAAGCGCGCCGTGCAAAGAAAGAAATGGTTGAAGCCAACTTACGTCTTGTAATTTCAATTGCGAAAAAATACACCAACCGTGGTTTACAATTCTTAGACCTTATCCAAGAGGGTAACATTGGTCTAATGAAAGCGGTTGATAAGTTCGAATATCGCCGTGGTTATAAGTTCTCTACTTATGCAACATGGTGGATCCGTCAAGCAATTACGCGTTCAATTGCTGACCAAGCGCGTACCATCCGTATTCCTGTGCACATGATTGAGACGATCAACAAGTTAAATCGTATCTCTCGTCAAATGTTACAAGAGATGGGCCGTGAGCCGAGCCCAGAAGAGTTAGCTGAGCGTATGTTAATGCCTGAAGATAAAATTCGTAAGGTACTTAAAATCGCTAAAGAGCCAATTTCGATGGAAACTCCTATCGGTGATGATGAAGATTCGCACTTAGGTGACTTCATTGAAGATACAACCATTGATTCGCCAATTGATTCTGCAACAATGGAATCTCTTCGAGGCGCAACCAATGACGTATTAGCAGGTCTAACAGCACGTGAAGCTAAAGTACTGCGTATGCGTTTCGGTATCGACATGAACACCGACCATACTTTAGAAGAAGTAGGTAAACAATTTGACGTAACACGTGAGCGTATTCGTCAAATTGAGGCGAAAGCGTTACGTAAATTACGTCACCCTTCTCGCTCAGACTTACTAAAAAGCTTCTTAGATGCTAAATAAATAGCATTATTAATATATTAACTAAAAGGCCGCTGTTGCGGCCTTTTTTCTATTTGAGAGACGACCATGGCTTGGATCCAAATTCGCATAAATGCAAACGCTGATAATGCCGAGATGATCAGCGACTTACTTATGGACACTGGCAGCGCATCGGTTACTTATGTTGATGCGAAAGACACCCCTATTTATGAACCAAAACTTGGTACAGTACAACTGTGGGCTGATACCACGGTGATTGGTTTATACGATGCTAATCATGATATGGACAGCGTCGTAGCCGTACTTAAGGCTGAACCGATGCTCGCTGACAAACTCGTATACAAAATTGAGCAACTTGAAGACAAAGACTGGGAACGTGAGTGGATGGATAACTTCCACCCGATTAAGTTCGGTGAGCGCTTATGGATTTGTCCAAGCTGGCGTGATATTCCAGAACCGGATGCAGTCAATGTATTGCTTGATCCTGGTCTTGCTTTTGGCACGGGCACACATGCAACGACAGCGCTATGCTTAAAGTGGCTAGAAAGCCAAGATTTAACCGGAAAAACGGTCGTCGACTTCGGGTGTGGCTCAGGTATTTTAGGAATTGCAGCGATCAAATTAGGTGCTGAACGAATGATCGGCATCGATATTGATCCTCAAGCAATTGAGGCCAGTCGCGATAATGCTGAGCGCAATGGTGTTGCAGACAAGCTCGAAGTGTATTTACCTGAAGATCAACCTGATTTTAGTGCTGATGTGGTTGTTGCGAATATCTTAGCACAACCTCTTAAAGAGCTTCATGAAGTCATTTTGGGACTATTAAAGCCCAACGGTAAAATTGCTATGTCGGGTATTTTAGAGGAACAAGCACAATCTGTTGCCGATGTTTACGCACCGTTTTTAGCACTTGACGAGATTGCTGTTGAAGGTGAATGGACACGTGTTAGTGGTACCAAAAAGTCATAATACACATCTGAACATTTAATAGGTAAAGCCAGTATTTAACAGGCTTTACCTTATTTTTACACTCTTCAATTTGTTATCTATTTTCACGCGAATTTTTTTCTGGTTAAATAACAAACAAATCAACCCGCCCGTCAAACTGTTATCAAAAGTCAATACAAAATAGGCAAAAAAAAGTCACTTTTGTTCAATTTATAGCCTTTGATTTTTGCAAAAAAAGCCGTAAACTTAGCGCCCCTTGAAAAGAGGCCTATTGAATAACAGTGCGTATCGGTTCATACCAACTTGAGAACAACGTAATTGTCGCGCCAATGGCAGGCATTACAGACAGACCATTTAGACAACTTTGCCGTCGCTTAGGTGCGGGGCTTGCGGTATCTGAAATGCTCTCGTCAAACCCAAAAGTGTGGAAAACCGAAAAGTCGATGAACCGTATGGATCACAGCGGTGAATCGGGTATTCGCTCGGTGCAGATTGCCGGAGCCGATCCTGAGCTTATGGCACAGGCAGCACAATTCAATGTTAGCAACGGTGCACAGATCATAGATATTAATATGGGGTGCCCAGCTAAAAAAGTGAATAAGAAACTCGCAGGCTCAGCCTTATTACAGTTTCCTGAATTAGTGGAAGAGATACTCGATGCAGTTATTAATGCTGTCGATGTCCCTGTCACCTTAAAAATCCGTACTGGATGGGATCAGGATAACCGTAATGGTGTCGAGATTGCGAAAATAGCTGAACGTTATGGCATTGCTTCTTTGGCTGTACATGGGCGTACGCGCGCATGTATGTACAAAGGTGAAGCAGAGTACGCCACGATTAGGGATATTAAACGTTCAGTGTCGATCCCTGTCGTTGCCAATGGTGATATTACATCACCAGAAAAAGCAAAACAGGTTTTGGATTATACGGGTGCAGATGCCATTATGATTGGTCGAGCCGCCCAAGGTCGCCCTTGGATATTTAGGGAGATAGACCACTATTTGCGAACTGGAGAACATTTGCCAGCACCTGAAATTGCAGAGGTGCGTAGCATTTTGATGGAGCACTTAGCAAACCTTCATCAGTTTTACGGTGAGCCAATGGGAGCGCGTATCGCTCGTAAGCATGTATCTTGGTATTTGCAAACCCATGACAGTGACGGTCAGTTTAGGCGAGTATTTAATGCGTTAGATAACCCACAGGCACAAGTCGACGCATTAGAGCAATACTTTAAAACACTAGCAGCTAACTAAGAAAGAAAGAGACATATAACGATGTTCGAACAAAACGTGACTTCTCCATTTATCACAAACCCTCATGTACAGTCACACGAGAAACCACAGCCGTTGCGTGATGCAGTGAAAAAAGCGGTTCATCACTACTTGAAGCAACTTAATGGTCAAGACGTACAAGACGTATACGACCTTGTTCTTTCTGAGCTAGAAGCACCATTACTTGAAGAAGTAATGACGTACACGCGTGGTAACCAAACTCGTGCAGCAATCTTACTAGGTATCAACCGTGGTACTTTACGTAAGAAGCTTAAAAAATATGGCATGAACTGATACCAGTTGTATTGAAACCGTAATCATTCTAACGAGCTAAATAAGTCCCTAACTGCGTTAAAAATTTCTTATGTAGAATAACTACACTGCAAAATTTTTGCCTTGTTATTGACTTATTTCTCTGTCGTTATAATTGCTTACTAATCCAATACAACTGGTATAGAAGTTTTTTAAGAACTGGTATATAAGTTTTTAAAGAGCTGATATAAAAGTTTTGAATAAAAAGCACCTTAGGGTGCTTTTTTTATAACCGTTAAAAACTATGCAAATTCCTCACGCTTAAAACATCGTTTTCTCAGCAATATTCAGTTAAAATACCGCCTTTCTAAGCTAGCTCAAACATTGAGGTAATCAAAACTACAATGGATACACATCGTCCAATTCGTCGCGCACTATTAAGTGTGTCAGATAAAACCGGTATCGTTGAATTTGCTCGCGCTCTTGAAGCTCAAGGCGTAGATATTTTATCAACAGGCGGTACTTGCAAATTACTTGCTGATAATGGCATTAAAGTCACTGAAGTATCTGACCATACTGGTCACCCTGAGATCATGGATGGTCGCGTAAAAACACTTCATCCAAAAATTCATGGCGGCATTCTTGCGCGTCGCGGCCAAGATGAAGATGTAATGAGCGAGAACAATATCTCTGCTATCGATATCGTTGTAGTTAACTTATACCCCTTCGCAAATACAGTTGCGAAAGAAGACTGCAGCCTTGAAGATGCAATTGAAAACATTGATATCGGCGGTCCAACAATGGTGCGTGCTGCAGCGAAAAACCACAAAGACGTGACTATCGTTGTTAATGCGAAAGACTATGACCGTGTAATCAGCGAAATGCAAAGCAACAATGGCTCAACAACGTATAAAACACGTTTTGACCTAGCGATTGCTGCGTATGAGCACACAGCACAATACGATGGTATGATTGCAAACTACTTCGGCAAAATGGTTCCTGATTATACAGAGGAAGCTGCTGAAGAAACTAAATTCCCTCGTACAATCAACATGCAATTCACTAAAAAGCAAGACATGCGCTACGGTGAAAATTCACACCAAGATGCTGCTTTCTATGTTGAAAATGACGTTGCAGAGGCATCTGTTGCAACCGCAGTACAACTTCAAGGCAAAGCATTATCATTCAATAACATCGCAGATACGGATGCTGCATTAGAGTGTGTTAAAGAATTCGACGTACCCGCCTGTGTTATCGTAAAACATGCGAACCCATGTGGTGTGTCTATCGGTGAAAATATTCTTGAAGCGTACGACCGTGCATTCAAAACTGACCCTACATCAGCATTTGGTGGCATCATTGCTTTTAATAAAGAGCTAGATGCAGACACAGCCGAAGCGATTGTTTCTCGTCAGTTCGTAGAAGTTATCATTGCTCCTAAAGTATCAGAAGCCGCAGCACAGATCGTTTCAGCTAAACAAAACGTACGTTTATTAGAATGCGGTGAATGGTCTGCCAAGACAACTGGTCACGATATCAAACGTGTTAATGGTGGTATCTTAGTTCAAGACCGTGATTTAGGTATGGTAACCCAAGGTGACCTTAAAGTTGTTACTAAGCGTCAGCCTACTGAGCAAGAATTAAAAGACTTATTATTCTGCTGGAAGGTTGCAAAATTCGTTAAGTCAAACGCAATTGTTTACGCTCGTGACGGTATGACTATTGGTGTAGGCGCCGGCCAAATGAGCCGTGTTTACTCAGCGAAAATTGCAGGAATTAAAGCAGCTGATGAAAACCTTGAAGTAAAAGGCTCTGTAATGGCATCTGATGCATTCTTCCCGTTCCGTGACGGTATTGATGCAGCTCGCGACGCTGGTATCACAGCGGTTATTCAACCTGGTGGTTCAATGCGCGATGAAGAAGTTATCGCGGCAGCTGATGAAGCGGGTATGGCAATGGTATTTACTGGTATGCGCCATTTCCGCCACTAATTACATAAAGGGTTAAGCAAATTGTTTAACCCTTTTTGTTTGCTACTAATTCACGTATTCTGATTATTAATAACCCTAAAAATGAAGGAATAGATGATGAAATTTGCCGTAAAATCGCTACTTGTTGCAAGCCTAGCACTTGCATCTGCACACGCACTCAGTCACAGCCATGAATCAGCGCTTACAAGTGCTGTACAATCAAGTGAACGTGACGCTAAAAACAGCGCGCGCGATACATATCGCCACCCTATTGAAACCCTTGAATTCTTTGGTTTCAAACCGACAATGACAGTGGTAGAAATTGCCCCTGGTGGTGGTTGGTACAGCGAAATCTTAGCGCCGGCTGTAAAAGGTCATGGCGTCTATTACGCGGCACATTTCCCAGCTGATTCAGAAGTCGGTTATTATCAACGTTCATTAGCGGGTTTTAAGAAAAAGATGAGCGATGATGCACGTTTTAGTGAAGTGAAACTCACTGAATTTGCTCCCATTACTCACCTTGATATTGCCCCAGCCGACAGTGCTGACTTAGTACTCACATTTAGAAATGTACACAACTGGTACATGGGTAAAGAGAAAGAAGGCACCTTAAGTGCATTTAAAGCATTTTATAAAGCACTTAAACCTGGTGGCACACTAGGCGTTGTTGAACATCGCCTTCCTGAATCTCGTAGTGATGACGATCAGAAATCTTCAGGTTATATGAAACAAAGCTATGTGATTGATATTGCAAAACAAGCAGGCTTTGAACTGGTAGCAACTAGTGACATTAATGCAAACCCACTCGACACAGCAGATCACCCTAAAGGGGTATGGACATTGCCACCACGCTTAGCGCTTGACGAACAAGACGCTGCAAAATATAAAGCGATTGGTGAAAGTGACCGCATGACGCTGAAGTTTAAAAAACCGCTTTAAATAGGATTATTTCGCCATGAATGTACTTGTCATCGGCAGTGGCGGCCGCGAACACGCACTTGCGTTTAAGGCTGCCCAAAATAGTAAAGTAAACACGGTATTCGTTGCGCCAGGTAATGCTGGTACGGCACTAGAGCCAAAACTTGAAAACGTTGCAATCAATGTTGAAGACCTTGAAGGTCTTGTTACGTTTGCAAAAGAAAACGCTGTAGAGCTCACCATTGTAGGTCCTGAAGTGCCATTGGTACTGGGTGTTGTTGATACATTCCGTGAACACGGTCTTGCTATCTTCGGCCCTACAGCTGGTGCGGCACAACTGGAAGGCTCAAAGTCATTCACGAAAGACTTTTTAGCACGACACAATATTCCAACAGCTGATTATCAAACATTTGAACAAATTGACCCTGCTCTTGCTTATTTAAAAGAAAAAGGCGCTCCAATTGTTGTTAAAGCAGACGGCTTAGCGGCAGGTAAAGGCGTTATTGTTGCAATGACTGAGAGCGAAGCTGAAGAAGCTATCCGCGACATGCTTGCAGGTAATAGCTTTGGTGAAGCGGGTAGCCGTGTGGTTATCGAAGAGTTCTTAGAAGGTGAAGAAGCGTCTTTCATCGTCATGGTTGATGGTAAAAACGTATTGCCATTCGCGACAAGCCAAGACCACAAACGTGCTTACAATGGCGATAAAGGTCCAAACACTGGCGGTATGGGTGCATACTCACCTGCCCCCGTTGTTACAGATGAAATTCACCAACGTGTTATGAATGAAGTGATCAACCCTACGGTTGAAGGTATGGCGCAAGAAGGCCACCCTTACACTGGTTTCTTGTACGCAGGTTTAATGATCACTGCAGACGGTACACCAAAAGTGATCGAGTATAACTGTCGTTTTGGTGATCCTGAAACACAACCAATGATGCTGCGTTTGAAATCAGATCTTGTTGAATTAATTGAAGCGGCTAACCGTGAAGAATTAGATAAAACAAGCATTGAATTTGATCCGCGTGCAGCAGTGGGTGTTGTTCTTGCAGCGAAAGGTTATCCTGGTGATTACCCGAAAGGTGATGCAATTAACGGTTTACTTGTTAATTACCCTGAAGGCGAAAAGGTATTCCATGCTGGCACTAAGCAAGATGCTGATGCGGTTGTAACCGCGGGTGGTCGCGTATTATGTGCAACCGCACTAGGTAATACGGTAACCGAAGCACAGCAACGCGCGTATAAGCTAGTTGAGCAAATCAGCTGGGATGGTATGGAGTATCGCACCGACATCGCTTACCGTGCTATTGCACGTGAACAGCATTAAGGTCGAACCTGTACCCTTGTGAAAAAAGCGCAGTTTAACTGCGCTTTTTTAATGCTACACTGTAGTAAAGTATTAATTTGTTAAAGAACCCATTTTGAATAATAAAACGCTGAAATATCATTTTGTTTCATTTTTTATTCTTGCAACTTTGTTTTTTATCATCACGACTTTGTCGACTCATCTTGCAAGCCCTACTCGTTATACTATTGATAAAACAGCGCCTGTATACACCCACACAGCTTACCGTATTGACGACACTGAATCATTAACCCTTAAAGAGCTCCTTTCTGAGCCAAAGAAATTAATTGAGCAACCCTTCGAGTACATAGAATGGGATTTAGCGGCAAAAGATTACTGGCTCAAGCTAGACCTGGAAAATAGACAATCGAAAGCAATTGATTTATTTATCCACTTCGACAATCCCATGGTTGACTATTTAACCCTGTTTGAATTGGATGCTGATCAAAAGCTGATCAAAAAAACGAGATTAGGCGATAAAGTTACTGGGCTTAACTTATTTCAGTACAGTACGCCTCATGCGTTACTCACATTACAGGCTAACGAACAAACAACTCTGGTTGTAAAAATTGATACGGTTGGTATCAGCAAAACCCCCATCAAAATTTATGGTAAAAACGAATTTCAACACCTTATTCGCTCACAAGTGGGGATTTGGGGGATATTTATTGGCGTGCTTATCATGGCGGCCCTTTATAACTTAGTGTTATTTTTTGGTATTCGTGACCGTGTTTACCTAATTTACATTGGTTATATCATTTCAGCCTTATTACTTATGGGCTCAGTACTGGGTTTTGGTTTTTATTTATGGCCTCTTTCATGGCAACTATTTTTTAATGAACACGTCGTTTTTAGTAACTATGCCATTGCCTTTTTCACGGTCGCATTTTGCACCATGTTTTTGCGTTACCACAAAGACAACTGTCTTCTCTACAAACTCAGCATTAGCTTTTTAGCCTTACTGTTCAGTTTTAGCTTAATTAGCTTCTTTATGTTGGAGTACCATTCGTCAAAGATTTTCTTTGCCTTAATGGTGCCGCTGTATATTTTATGTATTTGCATGATTTACAAAAAGCTTGTGAGTGGCTTTCGTTGGGCAAAGTTTTATGTGATGTCATGGGTCCCGTTAATAATAGGTGCTGCTGTGCAACCACTCGAATTAACGGGTTTTATCCCTTACAGTTTTGCAACTCGCCACCTATTTTTAATTGCGATTTTATGCGAGATCGTATTAATGGCAATGGCTTTGGCCGACCGTGTACGGTACCAACGAGAGAAAGCGCTGTATCATGCGACTCATTCGCAGCAAACAAAATTACTTAATCAGGCCATGTTAAAGCAAGCCTACATGAGAATGATAAATGAGCATAGAAACGCCAACTTATGCTTGTTAAAAATCGAGCAGTTTAATGCCTTAATGAGCATTTTAAATCCGACCCAAAGCAGTCATATCATTACCACAGTTGCTAAATCTTTAGAGCACCAACTTAGCAAACAAAGACAGTTTATAAGCTTAGAATCCTCACTGGATACCGCCCCAAAGGTAGCCGATTTAGGCAACGGCATACTGGCTTTTGTTTCAACCAAAATTCAACCGCAAGACGAGCTCAACGAAGAACTCAATACGCTTTGCAAACAACTGCCAAAGCAGTATCAAATATCAGGGCTAGATTTACAGCTTTATTACCGCTTCAGTATTACAGAACCTGTGGAAAATGATGGTTTTGACTCTTGGTTACAACGCGGCTATTTAGGGCTGTCACAAAAGCACCAAAATACAGATACAACCGCCCCACATATCGACATGGATTTAAGTTTAGCGGTGTCATTACAACACGCGATTCGCAGCAACTCTCTCGCCATTTACTTGCAACCCATTGTCAATTTACGCACCGGAACTATCGTGGGTGCTGAGGCGCTATTGCGCTGGCCATCAGCCGATAAGCACCTTGATATTGAGCAACTAATTTTACTTGCTGAACGCACAGGCCTTATCAACGAGCTAAGCTTATGGGTTATCGAAAAAGCATGTCAGACAGTGGCAAAACTGAATCAACAAGGCTATTACGATCACACGATTAGTGTGAATTTAAGTGCTAAAAATTTAGCCATTCCTAAATTAATCGAAAAAATCGAAAACAGTATCTTAAAGCACGGGGTTTCTGCTGCGCAGTTAAAATTTGAGTTAACTGAATTTGCACTGATAAAAAATCACACTGATATGGTGCGTTTCGTAAATGAATTAAATAAATTAGGAAGCCAAGTGATTCTTGATGACTTTGGTACAGGCTACTCTTCATTGAATTATTTAGTTAATTATTCATTTAGTACCATTAAAGTTGATAAGTCATTTATTCTCGACCTTACCAACAACGAGACACACCAAGTTATCGTTAAAACAGCCATTGATATGGCTCATAACCTGGATATGAATATCACCGTTGAAGGCATTGAGGATCAAACGACAGAACAGTTATTAATTAAAATGGGCGCCGACCAAGGACAAGGTTTTTATTACAGCAAAGCGATTCCATTCGATGAGTACCTGTCGTTAATTGCCACACATTCTAAATAGAGCATGTTACACTAGCCTTTTTTACATCTTTAGGGGCTATGTAAAGATGCAAGGCACACTTCGCAAATTAAAATCGTCGCACGCTGCACCCGTTCAATACCACCTGCCAATTGGTGATGAACTCGTTTCTTTAAATGATTACATTGGCAAAACACTGACACTGACTTTTACAGGCAATATTTTTTGTAGCAACTGCGGCAAGAAAACCAAAAAAAGTTACTCGCAAGGTCACTGCTTTGTATGCATGCGTAAGCTCGCTAGCTGTGATATGTGTATTATGAAACCAGAAACATGCCACTTTGATAAAGGGACTTGCCGCGAGCCACAATGGGGGGAAGAAAACTGCATGATCCCTCATTATGTCTATTTAGCAAACACTTCTGGATTAAAAGTCGGTATTACCCGTCACACGCAAATCCCCACTCGTTGGATTGACCAAGGCGCGACCCAAGCACTTCCTATCTTTAAAGTGCAAACTCGACTTCAATCGGGTCTTGTTGAAGTTGCTTTAGCACAGTTTATCGCCGATAAAACGAACTGGCGAAACATGTTAAAAGGCCAATCAGAAGTCATCGATTTAAAAGCTGCTGCTGCAGAACTTATTCCGCAAATAGAGCCTAAGCTCTCTGAACTTGCAGCGCTTTTTGGTGCAACAGCCATTGAAAAACTTAACGAAGACGTTGTTGAACTAGACTACCCTGTTAGCGAGTATCCGACAAAGGTTAGCTCTTTTAACTTTGATAAAAACCCTGAGGTATCTGGCGTACTTCAAGGTATTAAAGGTCAGTACCTCATTTTTGATACTGGCGTCATTAATATTCGTAAATTTACGTCTTATGAAGTCACTCTGGGTTAAGCACTCTGGGCTTTAGCAAGATAAAAGTCATACCATTGCTGCTTCGCTATGGGGCGGCAAAAGTAATACCCTTGGATGGTATCGCAGTTAAGCATTTGCAAATAGTTTAGCTGCTCTATTTTCTCCACGCCTTCAGCAACCACATGAATACTTAGACTTTTTGCAAGCGTAATTATTGCAGTTACAATCTCACTATTGCCATATTCATCCGGCACTTTGGCGATAAAACTGGCATCAATTTTCAATGTATCAATGGGTAACTTGGTTAAATAACTTAGCGCAGAATACCCCGTGCCAAAATCATCAAGCGTAATATGCACACCGAGTTTTTTTAGTGCAAGTAACTCTTGCTTCGCTTCACTAAAATGACTAATAAAGCAGCTTTCTGTTAGCTCAATTTCTAACTTGCGGGGGTCTACATCATATTGTTCAAGTAAACGCGCAACATTAGATGCCAGCAACCCCTGACGTAAATGATTGGCCGAAATATTAATCGCTAAACGGCCTGCCTCAATATCATATTGCCGCCATTTGGTTAATTCCTTACAGGCTTGCTCGATCACCCATAAATCAAGCTTAACAATTAAACCAAGCTCTTCTGCAAGGGGGATAAATTTGGCAGGCGATATCACACCTAAACTCGGCTCTTGCCAGCGTAATAATGCCTCAACGCCTAATATTTTACCGCTATTTAAATGCTGCTTAGGCTGAAAGTACAATTCGAATTCATCGCTTTCGATAGCATTTTGTAAACGACTCATCATCGCTAAACGCTCTAAAGAACGTGCATTCATCGCGGGCTTAAAGAGCTGAAATGAGTTTCGTCCGACTTCTTTAGCACGGTACATCGCTATGTCGGCATGTTTAAGCAACGTTGCACTATCAATGCCATCATCGGGGTAAACAGCCGCGCCGATTGAAGCAGTAATCGCAACCTCATGTTCATTAATTAATAGTGGCATACTGACTTGTTGTAATACTTGCTCTGCGAAGCCCAATAAAGTTTCAACACGGCTCACTTCGCACAGCAATACAAACTCATCGCCACCTAAACGCGCTAGAGTGTCTCCTTGGGGGAGAATAGATAAAATACGATCTGCAACTTGCGCTAATAAGTTATCGCCAGCATCATGCCCTAAGCTGTCATTGACTTCTTTAAAGCGGTCTAAATCAATAAACATCACAGCGAGTAGATCATCGTTTCGCTTAGCCGCACTTAATGCGATTGAAAGCCGGTCATTAAATAAGCGTCGATTAGGCAGACCGGTCAATTCATCGTAATAGGCAAGCTGTGAAATCTTTTCTTCTGCGCGCTTACGCTCCGTGATATCACTGAAAATAGCAGCGTAAAGAATTTCATCAACATTAGGGTCTTTAATTTTAATGATGGTCAACCACTCAACAAACTCTTCCCCCCCTTTTTTGCAGTTACAAATTTCTCCCTGCCAAACTCCGTCGTACTCAATGGCATGCCACATTTTCTGATAAAAAGAACGACTGTGTTTTGTAGAACTTAAAATACTCGGCCGTTTGCCGATGACTTCATGCTCAGCAAAACCTGTTAGCTTTGTGAACGCGGGGTTTACTTGAATAATCGTGCCGTCTCTTTGAGTCAGCATAATGCCATCGAGTGAAGCATCAATAATCTTATTAGCAAGGAATAAGTTACGCTGAGACTTTTGTAGTGCAATGTCGCGTTGTTCAATTGCACGCTCTAATTCACAGCAATAAGCCGATTCAATTTCAGTAATCAAATCGGCAAATGAAATAACGCCACAAATATCGGTATCTCTCACAACAAGATGACGTACATTTCGATCAGACATCAATCGGTACGCATCAAATAGGCTGCTTTCACTATCAATTTCAATCAATGGATAACTTGCATACTGCCAACAAGGATTTAGCCATTCAGTTTGAATGATCAACCCAACAATATCACGCTGCGTAATAATGCCATGAATGTCTAACGCTTGATTATAAACAAGAACGCTTTCAAGGCGCTTCGCGCGCATAATCTCAACCACGCCTTCGATAGACATCGCTGAGTCCACAATTTCTAAATCGGTGCGGTATTGCTCATGAATGGGTCTAAACTGTAAATAATGATCAAGCCCTTGATTATGAACTATATCAGAAAGGCTGAGCATTCCCGCGGGCTGCTTATCGTTATCCAATACCAACAAGTGACGAATCCCATGTTGCTGAAAACGCAATGTCGCATCACTCAGCAAGCACTGACTTGGCACAGAAACAACTGGCGCCGACATCACCTCGTGAATCGCCACATCTTTAAAAACAGGGCTGGTAATGTCTACCTGCAAGCAGTCAGCTTCGGTCCAAATACCGACAATTGATTGTTCGTGTTTAACAAAAATAGCCGTTACATTATGAACATGCATCAACCGCACAGCATCAACCAGCGGAGTATGCGCAGGGCACGATACCAGCTTTTGCGAGAAAACATCACCGACCTTTTGATGGCGTCTTGGTTGATTCATAAGCAAACTTACCTAGTTTTGAAAGGAGTTAGCAATTATAATCATTTCAACCTATGTAGCTTTGATGCAGGACAATAAATGCACCAATCATTTCCCTTGATCATCTGCGCACAGCAGGAGTTGGATTACTTAAAAGATGAGAGTGATCTGGAGAGTTTCTTATTTAATTTAGATGAAAATCAAAAAAATCAGGTCATTTTAATAGCCAAAAACGGCCAGCACTTTGACTTAAATAATAACCAACTCGCCCCATTGAGTGATACAGATCTGGCAAAGCGCGTAACGCAACATTTAACTCAAGAAGGTATTTGTTGTCTCAGTAAGGTAACGAGACTGACTACGCAACAAGCATTTTCACTGCTGGAGTCTTAGGGCGCATCCACCAGCGCTTTTACATGAGCAACGGCGCTGCGACCTAATGCAGAAAGAGCGTATCCCCCTTCTAAAAAAGACACAATACCCCGGCAGTGTTGTTGCTCACACAGCTCAGCGAGCTGAGATGTTAGCCATGCATAGTCATCTTCTACAAACTTTAAGCTTGCCATATCATCTTCTAAATGAGCATCAAATCCCGCACTTATGAATAATAACTCAGGCTGAAATTCAGTCAGTTTAGGAAGCCATTGCTCAAGATAAACAGCTTTTAAATCATTACCATCACTGGCAATTGGCAAGGGGGAATTAACCAGAGTTTGATTATTTTCAACAGCCGTATTCGGATAAAAAGGATGTTGGAACAAAGAGCAAAATAATACATTTTCATCGTCTAAAAAGATGTCTTGCGTACCATTACCATGGTGGACATCAAAATCAACAATTGCAATGCGCTGAACCCCTTTACTTTGGGCATACTTAACCGCAATTGCTAAATTATTAAAGACACAAAACCCTGCAGAAGTGGTACGGTTAGCATGATGGCCTGGGGGTCTTATAGAACAAAATGCTGCATCAATGTTATCAGCAAGAATTTCATCAACCGCAAGTATGCCCGCCCCTACAGCTCGCTCAATGGCTTTCATCGAGTCGGGACATAACCATGTATCACCATCTAGTTCAGCAAGGCCTGAGCTTGGAATCGTTTGCTCAACATGCCGAACAAGGGATTCATCGTGAGCACGTAAGAAGTCATTCCGGGTGGCTTTGGGCGCTTGTAAATGAGTTACCGCAATATCAACACCGCTTGCCAGTAAGCGATCAGTGATCATATCTAATCGTGCTGGACACTCTGGATGATCTTCTATCATTTTGTGTTTACGGCACATTGGGTGTGAGATAACAGCCGTTCTCATAACATGCTCCTTGAACAATTTTCTCCGATTATAACAAAGCCGCCATGTGGCGGCTTTGCGACTTTGGTTTACTTTTTAGCCTGTAAATCGAGGTTTCTAAAGTCAAAGCTAAAGTCAGTGACCTCGGTCGAAACGGCACGCATTGTCGCGCTACTGACACGGTTATCGGGGTTCATTTGGAACTCGATATACGCATCTGCTTCAAGCAGCTTCTCATCCCATTTAACAATAAACGTATTACCCGTGTAATGCTCAAGCTGGCCTTTTAAACGTTTGGTATGAGTGAAATCAATACGTAGTTGACCATTTAATTCTTCAATTATTACATCGCCATACCAGTTATCATGCAATGTGCCTGTGTAATTAATATTAGGCAGTTTAGGTTGATAATCAGCGGGGGTTTCTGGCGTAGCGTTCGCGTAGGCCTTTTCTTTGTTCTCAAAATGCTTTTTCGCTAACTCTTCCACCCAATCTTTATCGTCAAGTTCAAGGGCATCTTCCAATACTTCGTAAGTCACAGCTGATAATGCACTGAATGCTTGCTGGTTACTTAAAATGACAATCCCAAGGTTTTTCTCTGGGAGTAACGTTACTTGCGAAACCATGCCAAGAATCCCCCCACCATGGCCTAGCTTTTTAATTCCATGAAAGTCTTCAATACTCCACCCTAAGCCATAACCTCTAAATTGCTGATGATACATGTCATAGGCACTTTTTGATGCCAGTGAGGTAATGTGTGGATGCCACATTTGCTGCTGTTGTTTTTCTGTGAATAGTTGCTCACCGTTAGGCATTTTTCCGTGAGCAAGTTGTGTACGTAGCCACTGGCTCATATCGTTTACACTGGATGCTATTGCACCTGCACCACGAAAATCTTCTAAGTAATTAACGAAAAATGGGTGTAACTGACCATCCATCGGAATGTGGCCTATTGCCCAGTTTTTATTGCTTTTAGGAATGCGTGAAAAACCTGCTCGTGAATTCTCCATCGCAAGGGGTTGTAGTATGTTTTTTTCGATATAATCATTCCAGCTCATGCCTGAGACGCGTGCAACGACTTCGCCTGCCGTAACAAACATTAAATTGTTATACGCATACTTACTGCGAAAACTACTTGCCGGTTTTAAATATTTTAGACCTGCGATAATCTCATCAATCGATTTATCCGTGTCAGGCCAGATCATCAAATCGCCTTGGCCTAAACCAAGGCCACTGCGATGGCTTAATAAATCGCGTATGGTCATTTCTCGGGTCACGTACGAATCGTATAAACGAAACTCAGGTAGGTGATCAATCACCTTGTCATCCCAATTTAACTTACCTTCATCAATCAGTTTTGCTAACGCGGCTGCCGTGAACGCTTTTGTATTAGAGGCGATACCAAATAACGTGTCTTTGTTCACTTTTTTACCGGTATCAAGGTTCGCAATGCCAAAGCCTTTAGCTAGCACTACCTTGTCATTTTCAACAATCGCAACAGCCATCCCCGGTACATCAAAACGTGCCATTGAGGTTTCAATAACTTTTTCTATTTTTTTCGTGTCGATATCGGCATAGCTGTTAAATGCACAGCTAGTTAACAGCGCAGCTGCTACGGCTAATTTACGGAATGTCATAATGTACCTTGGTGATTTTTATTGTTATGAATAGCGAACTCTTTCGCTGCTCGGGTTTTATCTGGATCATCGCGACTGTCTCGCGATAGGATAGCTTCACTGTAATGATTTGGCACGCCAGCTTCAAGTGCGCCGCGATGAACATGCTGTAGATACCAGTCGAATGGCAGTAACGCGCTGTCTAATGTATTGGCAATGTAGCAATGCGCTGTCAATTGCTCACCTTCAACTAATTCTACACACACATCAACACAATCGTATCGTGGACCTTCAATTTCATCTAATATCGCTTTTTCAGCTAAACTTAACTGATACACCACACCATAAACTAACGCTTCAGGCTCGTGGGTTTGACGAATACTGCATTTAGCTGAGCCATCTGTGCTCACCATATCAAACGTCAGTTCGTAGCCTTTCAATACCGCTGTCCCGACACGCTTTGCTTCAGGCAGCCTAGCTAATAGACGACTTGACGACATGTTTGACCCAAATGAAAAGTTATATACTGTCATAATCACCTCACACGACTACACGAATGGCTAAGGCAATTAGCACCACACCAATGCCTCTATCAAACCAATAACCACGCTTTAAAAAAAATGCGCGAACCGATGCCTTGGAAAGCATCAGTGATAAAAATGAAAACCACAGCCAAGTAGCCACAGCCATATACACCCCATAGCTAGCTTGCACTCCAACTGGCGTATCAGGGCTAATTACAAGTGTGAATAACGACATAAAAAATAATGTCGCTTTAGGATTAAGCGCATTAGTAAAAAAGCCCCGTCGAAACGCTTTGAAGTAGGATTCAGGTGCAGTTTCAGTGAGTGTTTGTTCATCAGTGTGAGCGGGCTTAGCACTGCGAATTGCGTGTACGCCTAAATAAGCTAGATATGCACCTGCCACGTATTTAAGCACCATAAATAAGCTGGGTGATTGTGACAAAATAAGCGCCACGCCTAAAACACAATAGCCAATATGCAGCAGTATTGCCGCGCCCACTCCCGCACTAGTCCAAAGCGCATTTTTACGCCCTTGTTGAATACTTTGTTTAAGCACAACAGCAAAATCAGGGCCGGGGCTTGCCACAGCAAAAAAATGCGCCACAGCAATTAATAAAAATTCATCAACATATTGCACGTGCTAACTAACCTACTTTTTGTTCATCTAAAGCAAGTAGCAAAGGATTAGCGCTATCATTAATAAAGGCTTTTATCTGCTTTTGTGCTTTTTTATATTGGCTACGTAAATGTGGTTTCAAATATTTTTTAGTTTGATTGTCTGTTTTAAAGTGCGTGACCAGTGCATGCATAAATAACGTTTGAGGCTCTGTTAATGCAGCCTGACGATTTGCATACGGATTATAACCACATCCACATCCACCTTTAAACTGATAGACCGTGTTACTCATCATAACCCCAAACCCTAAATAACACGCAAGTGCATCACTGGCCTGTGGTAAAAACTCTTTTCCACCTGGCGGTAACACGCCAACATGATGAATCAATATGGTTGCCAACGTACCAGCAAAGCTCGCCACTAAATCTTGTGGTTGGTTAATTTGATTTTGGTTAAACGACACATTAATCAAATGATTGGCAGGTACCATAAGCGTTGCACTCTCTCCTCTTAATGAGTCTTGAAACGCAAAATGAGGAAATACCTGTGGTGTTAATTGCGAGGGCGAGACCAAATTAACTGGCCACGCTTGCATGCCGGCATAATCAACAACGCGGGCAAATACCTTTTTTGCCATGTCTTCAATGCTAGACACACTGTCAGGAAAGAACTGACTATTCGGCAAAATTATTTGTGTCTGATTTAAAAAGTAATCGCTGTCAAAGTGCTCAACAGCCCACATAAACGTGTCTATTAACCATTGTTGTTCTTGTTCATCAACTAATGGGGCTGATTTAAATAGTGCTAACATAATTTACTCTTGTGAAAGTGCCCACTGCCATGCTTCGGTATTATACAAAGGCACCGTAGATAAGGCGTGATGATGGCTGCCTGTTGACTCTTTGGTTGAATAAGATAGATACAATAAAGTACGCGTTGGCGCATCATAAATGCGACGGACTTTTAACGATTTAAATAAAATACTTTTCGATGACTTAAACACCACGTCACCAGATTTACTACGATCGATACTTTGTAACTGCTGAGCAGTAATTGGTCCCGTTTGACGACACGATATCGACATATCCGATGGATCGGCAAAATCGAGGTTCGCCTCAATATGACTAATATGACAGGTTACACCGCTAATAAGTGGGTCTTGTTGTGATACAACTTTAATATCTTTAGTCGTAAATAGCCCTAAACTGACTGACGCAGCCTCATCCGAACAGCCGTTGAGCAACGCCAAAGTCGCTGCACAGGCTACATATTTCAGTAACTTCATGTTAGTTATCCTTATAAAAACGCGCGTTATGCATTTACAACAATTTGCCTGCTATGTTTCAATACTATCTCAAAATATCCTCAACAACGAGCACCTAAACAATGAAAAAGTCGCTAACTGTATTGTGCTTAATGCTAACGAGTTTCACCGCCTCTGCTGGGTATTCTGTCAGTGCAGGTTTTGGCAAGAATTTCAGTCAATCATTAGAAACCGAAGAAAACCTAAAAATTGATCTCGACGATGATAGTCAATTTACATTCAGCATTGACCGAACTATTGAATCAGCACGGTATGGGCTATTTTACTCAGCAACAACATTGAATATGGAAGCACAGACTGATAAGAAAATCGAGATGCAATACCTACTATTTCAAAGTGCTGTTGAAGTGCCTCTAGGTAAAAACATCAGTGGCTTTGTCGGTGCACAAATTGGTGCAAACCATGTTAGTACCAACTTTACAGAGTCTGATACCTTTTTTACCACAGGCTTATATGCCGGTGCTGAGTACTTATTTACCGACAATGTACGTGTTTATGTTGAAAGTCGCTGGTTGGCGACTATTGTAAATAATGCAAGTAATGTGTCATGTACCTTGCCCACATCAGAAAACGAACAATGCCTTTGGCATTTTGACGGTGATGTGTTGAACCAATTTCAGACAAACATCGGTTTTAGCTACCGCTTTTAAGGAACACCCCATGCCGCATATTGTTATTGAACACTCTGAAGACTTACCAATTCTTCCGCAAGTGCTGGTTGAAAAAGTACACTTGGCAGTCTTTGATTCTGGTTTATTCGAATTATCAACCATAAAAACGCGTGCCATCGCTTATCAACACTACCAGCTAGGTGAAGGAAAAGACGGTTTTATTCACATTAGCGCATCGATAATGCAAGGTCGTACTGTTGAACAAAAGCAACTCTTGAGTGAGCAATTGCTGAATTGTTTAAGAACATACTGTCGTCGTTCGTACAGCTTAAGTGTCAACATTTCCGACATGAACCCAGACATTTACTGCAAGTGTTAAACAATTTGCTGAGTTAGAAACTCTGCTCATAAGCATTTCATTTCTATTTAAGGCAACAAATAAGTAGTAAGCACTCACCACGCTCATTGGGCAACAATGCAAAACCCAATGAGCAACTCTGTGCATATTCAGCTCTCCCTTTAAATCAAAAGAATGTGCTGTTTAAAAATGATAATAACTTGCTTGCTTAGTCATTAAGCGAACATCCTCAGTACACTTAGATTAGTGCCGTGGTTTTCACTCAATGCTTTACTCTCCCTCTAACACTATTTCAGCGCCGAATGCTCTTACTCTTAGTAGTCGCTTTTTCAAGGTGTGACTCAGTAATAAAACAAGCTAATAAACCATCAAAAGAGAGCGAATATTACATAGTAACTAGCTTTTAGGTACTGGCTTTTAGATACTGGCTTTAACGTACTCACTTTAGACTAATGAGTTACATAGCTACAATCTTATTCGCTTCTCTTTAAATCATCAAAAAACATAACGATTTGTTTTTATTAAACAATATTTAAAAATAGATGTAAAAAAGACATATAAGCCATCAAAAATAGAGTTTAAATGATTTGTTACCTCATTCTGTACTTGCGATAACTCATTACAGGTGCTCTTTTCGCCTTACCTTAGTGATGGATGTTGCAATGAACTAACACCTTCGAATACATCCCTAGCACCTGATGATAGAGACAAATAACGTAACGCACATAGAAAATTAGGAGGTAAAAATGAATAATCACTCCATAGCAAAGCGAAAGCATAAGTATCGTGAAGAGCAAAAAGGTGTACTGGCTTTAATGCTTGATTTTACGTTTATTATTTTCGTTACATTAATCTGCTCTTTATATATTTACTCACTTTGCTTTATATCTCTTAAAGCTTTGTAATACGCAATTAAAAAGAACCCGAGGTATTAACATGTTCTTTTCTAAGTTTTTAATTTACACATTACTTCTTACAAACTCATTGTTTATCACCACAGCATTGGCACACAATAACGATGAAAAAAGCACCAAGTATGATGATGGTCCTTATTTATTTTATAATAACAATAACATCCAACAATTTGATGTGATTAACAGCAAGCTAGAAATTACAAACTATGCCGGCCCACTTGCTATTCCTGAGGAGTTTAAAGCGACAGACAATGACCAATACAGTGATGTAAAAAAGTTTGCTGCAATCAGTGATATCCATGGGCAATTTGCAATATTTAAAAAATTGCTCATCAACAATGGTGTAATAAACGACGCATTAAATTGGCAGTATGGTACTGGGCACCTAATTATAACTGGCGATATTTTTGACCGTGGCGACACTGTTACAGAAGCACTTTGGCTAGTATTCAAGCTTGAGCAACAAGCAGCAATTGCCGGAGGTCACGTTCATTACCTTCTCGGTAATCATGAATATCTAGTTTTGCGAAATGACCAACGCTACCTGCACCCCAAATATAAACATACCGTCTCGTTTTTTAACGATAATCTAACAGAGCAATACAGCGTGCAAAGTGTGTTAGGCCGCTGGTTAAGAAGTAAATCAACCATTATAAAATTAAATGACTTTATTTTTTTACATGGGGGCATTCATGAAGACTTTCTGAATCTAAACATGACTCTTGAAAGTGCAAACCAAGCGTTTAGAGACAGCATATCTAAAAGTAAGAAGGAATTAAAAGCCAATCCTTTATGGGCTACTTTACATGGAAAAACAGGCCCTATCTGGTATCGAGGCTACTTTAGAGATGAGCAACTTAAAGATGAAGCCGTTGCTGGCGTGCTAAGAAAGTTACAAGCGAGTAAGGTAATCGTAGGCCATACTTCAATGCCATCAATCGAAACACGTTTCGATGGTAAGGTTATCGCAATCGACAGCTCAATCAAACGAGGAAAAGAAGGTGAATTGCTGCTATGGGAAAACAACCAGTTTTTTAGAGCAACGCTTACCGGTGAAAAAAAGCCACTGTAATAAATGCAATTTAAAGCTGCAACATTAACCCCCTATGCTTAAGGGAGTGCTTAGTGTTGCAGTTAACTACACCGCTAATGAGTAATGGGTAATGAGTAATGAGTAACATGTAACTGAACAGATTAAGACGTACTTGCACTTAAGGCATTTAGTTTTAAACCCACAGTGTTAAAACCCACTTAGTCTTGTACGCGCTTAGCCTTAAGCCCTCTTGTTTTACACAGAGTTTGTTCCCTATTTCGCTGCCTTGGCTATCAGATAAAGACACCGTAATTACATATACATGCCTTTTCTTTTAATACTCACCGGCAAAGCTGTAAAACAGAGGCAGCAAAACTAGAGTTAGAGAAACTAGGGTATAAACTCGGCAGGTAAACGCTTGATCTCTATCTCAGGCAATAAATAAGCGGTATAGACTAACCAACGCTCATTAGGTATGTAGGTTAAACCTGATGAGCGGCTGTATGCTCGTTCAGGTAACGCAATTAAATCAAAATGACGTTGTGTTTCTAAATCATAATAGCTAATACGATAGTCACCTAAGCGCACTTTATAGTAATAAATACGCCCTTCATGAAAAGCATTTTCAGCAACATATAACCATGTATAGTGATGCGCTAAATTAATATCCTGTACCAGTAATTCTTCTACACCTGTGTCGTGATGCTTAACCCAAATAGCATCATTTGAGTTACTGAATAATATATCGCCTTGCGATGTCTCAATACCATAACGAGCTTTAGTATTTACAGCCTTGCCTTTAATTTGCCCATTTAAATCATAACGGTATAAATAATCACCATCCGACACCAAAAACGATTGACTGTCTGCTGAAAATCTCGGCTTAATATCAGGCTTAAATGGCAGCGTTAGCGCTTGGCTTTGCTCGACTTTGAAATCATAAAAATATAAAGACGTGCGTCCTTTGTTTTCCAAAAAGAACAAAATATAGCGGCCATCAGGTGACCACGTGGGATCGAGTATTTGCCCTGTAACATGACTAAAATCAGTAAGCTGTTTGCGAGAACTACTATCAGGGTTCACAATCCATAATTGTGAACTACCAGATTCATCAGATACATATAAAAGTTTATTCTGTTGCTCGTTATATTCAGGAAAACGAGAGCTAAAATTAGTTGAAAGCATTGAAAAAGGTGAACTTGCAACTTGCTCGTCTATTTTCAAGCGCGTGATCACTCTATCGAGATCCCACTGATGATAATACACACTGCCATCACTACTAAAGTTAGGTGAACTCATACCTGCAATTTGTGTATTTATTAAAGAGTTGTCACTTATGTCGTAAAAGTACCCATAACGCTTTCCTGCTTCCACAGCTGTAAAAGCCAGTTTATCTTTATGTGGATGCCAATCAACGCCATGAATATCAACAAAATTATCTGTAATGCGGCGGCTTTCCCCAGAAGACACATCGATTAAAAACAATGCTTTTTGATCATTTTCAACATTTCGAGTCACCACTACTTGCTGAGCATCCGGAGAAAATGACACTGATTCATCGATTACGTCACAGTGATCTGTACAGGGTATAAATGTTTCACTTAATTGATTAGCATGTAAATCAAGTAGTTTTAAGCGACTAACAGACTTACCAGATTCAGAAATTTGTTCATCAATATAAACTAATGTACGACCATCAGCACTAATGTCTAAATCAGTTCGAAACTGACGACTACACTCAGTCAGTACCACACTGGTTGCGTTCACTAAAGAGAGTTTAACAATCTCACAAAACTTATTTGTTTGATACCGATAATAATAGAGAGTCTTTGCATCAGGACTGAATACAGAGTGGCCTTTAGCATAAGGTGAGTCAGTGAGTTGTTTTGCTGGGTGCTCAGGAAAGTGCAAATCACGTAAGTATAAGTTGGTCGGTTTGCCTAACTGTCGCCATAAATACACTAAATAATGCTGGTCGTTTGATATCGCAGGGTATATTTCTCGCCCGGGGCTTGCCGTTACGCTTTCGATACTGTTAAGGGGGAGTGAAAATGCAGTATTATCTTGATTATCAGGTTGGGTAGAAAACTGCCAATACAAAGCAACAACACTAATAACAGAAATGGCTACAAAAGCCCCCGCAAGAATCGGCCTAATCAATGATAAGCGCCTACTTTTGTTTTTTTCGTTTCCACTTAACGCACATTCAGAGGGAGGTTGAACCAGTCGATACCCTGTTTTACGCAACGTTTCTATATAAGTCTGTTCAGAGTCAAGCTCTTTAAAAGCTTTACGTAAATGCCATATTGCATTGGTTAATGCTTTTTCACCAACATAAAAATTCCCCTCCCATACAATATTGATTAACTCTTCTCGGGTAATAGCTTCAGGATAACGCGCAACAAGACAAGCGAGTAATTCAATAAACTTTGGTTGTAAGATTTGCTCGCTATTATCATGGATCAGTTTGTTTTCTAGCGGGTTAATAACACAACGACCCAATTGATAAGCACGATTAGTTGTTTCCATTAACTCGAAATAACCCTCATTGTTGGTATGTAGCAGTATATAGCTTATTCAAGTTATCTTAAATCCTCCCTTTTAACCAGCTTTAAAGTTAAGAACTAGTTAATAGCATCTTCACAGTTAACCTACTGATTTTAAATAAATAGACATTCAATAGATGTTAAATAGAGACATAAACGAGTCATGGTTAGTTGTAGTTGCATTCACATTTATATAAAAGTTTTAACGTCAATACCTGACAACCAGAGTGTTGCTCGCTGTACATTTATACTTAACTGCCCTTAATTGAGCTTCACTCTGGTTTTTTAGAACTAAAAATAAACACAACATAAGTAGGAACACCCGTGAGAAATCAACTAATCAAACCGTGTGCTATCGCGCTTGCTGTAACGAGCGCTTTATGCCAGCAAGCTTATGCAAATGAAGCTGAAGAAGTTAAAATTGACCGTCAACAAACAACGAACTCTGTTAATGTTAAACCCGAAGCCAAAGAAGACGTTGAGCAAATCATTGTTACTGGTTCGCGCTTAAAGCGTGATAGTTTTTCTGTAACAACCCCCTTAGTAACGATGGACAAAGCGGCGATTGAAGACACTGGTTTATCTAATTTATCAGATATACTTGTGGATAATATGCCCGGTTTAGGTATAGATATTGGTAACACAACTAGCCAATCAAATAACTCTAATACAGGTTTATCAACTGTTGAACTTCGTAATCTAGGTGCTAATAGAACTCTTACCCTAATAGATGGTCGTCGTGTTGTAGCAAATAGTTACAGTGGTAACTATGTAAGCCTTAACACTATCCCGAGTGGTATGGTTGAACGTGTTGAAATCATTAGTGGTGGTGCCTCTGCTACTTATGGCGCTGATGCCGTAGCCGGTGTAGTTAATATTATTACCCAGTCGAAAAAAGAAGGCTTTGATTTTTCGGCTAAAACTGGCCGCACTGATGAAGGTGGAGGTAAAACCTTTACCATAGATGCAAACTACGGCAGTTCATTTGCAGAAGATCGTGGTTATATGTATGTCAGTGCAAACTGGGACCGCGATTTTGGTATTAGTTACTACGATAGAAAGCGTGCCCAGATGGAAGCCGACGTATTCTATAACGAAGATGAACTATGTAATGGTGTTGGCACAACTACGGGCGACCAATGTATGCGCGATACCACACGTGCTGATTGGCGAGATAGAAGTGACGGTCTTCCTGGCGGTGTTTTCTTAGAAAGCTCAAAGAATGATACGCAGTTTTGGTATGACGGTACAAATTTACGTGATGATTGGGCTGGAAACGAAGAATTATACGGCATCAACTCAGCTCAGTATGTAATGTTAAACGTACCGAGTGATAACTTATCACTTGCTCTAAAAGCTGATTTTGATATCAATGATAGCACTACTGCATATGCGCAAGTGCAATTTAGTAAAAGTGGTTCATTTAATAACAAATCACCAGAAGACACATCAGAAGGCAGTGAGGTCGTTTATATTAACCCAACGACTGGTGAAGCAGAACCATTCTCAGCTGGTTATATTCCTATTGATAACCCTTACGTACCGCAAAGAATTATCGATAGCGACCCGTATAAAGACCGTATATATTGGGACCGAAGCTTCAATGAAGTGGGCAATATTAGCACTGACAATAACCGCGAGACAATTCGAACATGGGCGGGCTTACAAGGCACTATGTTTGATGAAATGTGGGATTGGGATGTTTCTGTAGGTTATGGTCGATACAAGCAAAAACAAGTACGCGCCAATGAACTTAGCTTAGTACGTTTAGCACAAGCCCTTGATGCTGAAAAGCTAAATGATGGCACTATTCAATGTGCTGACAGTGATGCACGTGATGAAGGTTGTGTGGCTGTTAATTTATTTGGTGAAGGCTCTATCACACCTGAAATGGCCGATTGGATCCGCTCGACACCAGTACTTGAAACAACCAATGAACAACTTACCTTAATGGGTTACATTAGTGGTGATTTATTCGAATTACCAGCGGGTTATGTGTCGTCTGTTTTTGGTGGTGAATACCGTAGAGATTCGCAAGACATTAAAACATCTACAGACATGCAAACGGGCGGTATTACTTATAACTACATGCCAGAATTTTACGGTGAAATTGATGTAGTTGAGGCCTTCGCAGAGTTTGGTATTCCCCTTTTACGTGATGCTCCTTTAGCAAAAAGTTTAGACGCTGAAACATCAATACGTATCTCTAACTACGACATTGATGAAGTAGGCACTGTTGCTAGTTATAAGTTAGGGTTATTTTGGAAACCTGTTGATACACTTGCTTTACGTGCAAATTATGCACGAGCTCAACGCGCTCCTACAATTACCGAATTCATGTCACCTGAACGTGGTGATTACGATTCATACAAAGACATCTGTGATGGGGTGACAGCAACTTCTGACGATATAGGTCACAATAACTGTCGTCTAGATCCAGCTATCGCAGCTCTAATTACAGAGGATGCTAGTTTTGAACTTGATGATGACAACAGCGGTTATTCTCCATCATCTGGTAACAGTAATATAAAAGAAGAAACCGCAGATACTTATACTGCTGGCTTCACTTATTCACCAGAGAGTCTAAAAGACTTCAATTTAGCGGTTGATTATTACGATATCGCAATTGAGGATGCAATTGATGAAATAAGTAATGAGAATATTCTATATCAATGTTACGCATCAGATACTGGCTATGGTACGACTAACCCATTTTGTAATGATATTACCCGCGGTAGTGATGGACAAATCAGTAAGATACAGCAGCGTGAATATAACCTTGATGAAATTAGAACTCGCGGTTATGACGTTGTAGCTACCTATAACTTTGACCTAGATGACATGGGTAATATCGCAGTCAAACTTGATTACAACCATATCATTGAACACTCTCAAACATTTTTAGGTGAAGATGGTGATTTCGTAACAACCAACTATGTTGGCTATGGACGAGGTAAAGATAAAGCTGCATTCTCGCTTTCGTGGAGCAATGAAAACTTACGTATTCGTTGGAGCTCTCAGTTCCAAGGAAGCTTCCGAGAAGATGAACAGCTAGATCGAGATTACGAAAAAGCGATTGCTAAAAATACTGAAAAGTGTGCAAATGAATCAGCTGATTGTATTAGTAACCCTGAGCCACTTGCATTTCAAAAGTTTGGCTCATTTATAAAACACAACTTAGCAGCTTCATACACTATGGAACTAGATAATAACAGCGAATTACGTTTATCAGGTGGTATTAACAACATCTTTGATAACAATGGGGCGTTTTTCCCACATGGAACAGGTAACTTCAACTCTGATTGGGGTGGTGGTAAAGGCCGCTATATGTTTATTGGAGCGCAATATAGCTTCTAAAAAAATATTTTAATGCTCCCAAGCAATCCCTGGTAAAGGCGAAGCGTGATGGCTTCGTCTTTTTTCACCATATTTGTACCTCAATAAGGCGTGATTCTGCTCGGGCGTATTCAAATGCTAACTTGTGGCCTTGATACAACTCACTTATGCTCCCCTCGGCTGATATAATCAACAGCCTATTTCTATCATAAAATTCATCCACTAAAGCAATAAAACGCCGCGCTTCATCATCTAAAAAATGTTCTTGCAAATCTTGTTTCTCACGCTGATAACTGTCTTCAATACCGTGTACTATCTGCTTACCTGTCGCACCTCGTCCCATAACGGGGACGTTAAGCAAATACACTCGTTTAAACTGCTCAGCTAAATAGATATAATCAGCCGTACTGCGTGCTCCTGAGCACAGCGCCATAAAATCAAACATAATGGCTTCTTTTGCCTTTAGCACGAAGCAAATACTTCGATTGTGAACCGTTATAGCCTGATTCTCAGTAATTGCTTGCTCTTGCGCATAAAAGCGCTCTTTTATTGCTTCATCATTATTGATAACAAAGTGTTTATTTTGTTTTCCAAAGCGAAGCCGATGATCAGTCTCGCCCGCAATACTCATCACACAGCAATGTTGTTGTAATAAATCAATAGTCGGTAAAAAACGTGCACGTTGTAGGCCATTCCAATATAGCCTCTCAGGCTGACAATTTGAGGTGGCAACCAGTACAACTTGATGCTCGAATAGCGCTTCAAAAAGCCCTGCTAAAATCATTGCATCGCCAATATCAGAGACAAAAAATTCATCAAAACAAAGTAGTTTAATTCGCGCGGCCCACTCTTTGGCTATAACAGACAGCGGATTTTTTTGTCCTTGTAATTCTCCCAAACGTGCATGCACTTGCTTCATAAAATGGTGAAAGTGCAACCGCACTTTTTCTTTGATATCGACATGATGAAAAAACACATCCATCAGCATCGACTTACCGCGTCCAACTGGGCCGTGCAGATAAAGGCCTTTAATTGGCTTTCGTCTTTTCCAGAAAGGTGTTGGCGCTGTTAGCTCAAAGGCTAAACTATCAAGCGCAGTAATGGCATTACGCTGAGCAACATCATCACTTAAGACTCCCTGCTCTATTTGCGCATTGTAGTACTGTAAAATTTGTCCTTGCTGTACTGTCATAGGTCACTAGTATCCGCTATACTCGCCGCCATTGTAGCCGACTAAAAATGTGATCCCAATGAAATTTCCATGCCGTTTAGATAAATTTATCAGCCATATTGCAGAGTTACCTCGCAGTAAAACCAGAGCGGGTATAAAGCGTAAGTACGCTAGCGTTAATGGTGAGGTGATCACCTCGTTTGATTATTCAATAACTCAAGAAGACGATGTACGTTGGCAAGGCGAACCGTTAGTATTTTTAGGTAAACGCTACTTTATGCTCAATAAGCCCTCAGGCTATGTATGCGCAAATAAAGATGACTTACACCCAACTGTGTTTGATTTATTAGACGAACCAAACATGAGTGATTTTCATGTTGCCGGACGCTTAGATATCGATACGACAGGTCTTGTTATCATCACTAACGATGGCGATTGGTCACACAAAATTACGGCTCCTAAACACAATAAATTCAAAACGTACTTAGTTGAAACACAAGAGCCTATCGATGAAGATGCTATTTTAGCTCTGCAGCAAGGTGTGCAATTACATAACGAAAAAGAGTTAACTCGCCCAGCCATTGTTGAGCAACTTGCGAGTTACAGTTTACGTTTATCAATCTGCGAAGGTAAGTACCATCAAGTTAAGCGAATGCTTGCCGCTGTTGGCAATAAAGTCGTTGAATTGCATCGTGAAAAAATAGGCGACATTCACCTTGATGAAAACTTAAAGAGTGGTGAATATCGTCCGCTAACAGACGCTGAATTGATACTCTAAATAGGGACTTGAGTAAAAATCATGATAACGCTGTCATTTTTTCTTAATTAATGCTGATAAACATGGTAGAAGATTAAAGGGGAAATAATAAAGGAGGCTGACTGTGTTATCAGGACTAGCTTTAAAAACAAAAATCACCTTTTTTGCTATCGCTATTTTTATCGCGTTATCAGCGATAGCTTTACTAGGTTTGCAATCATTACGTCATGCCAGTGAAAGCGACAATATCGCTCGCATAAACCAACTAATGAAAAGTACTACCAACATTGTAGAACAGTTTGAGTTGATGGTTAAAAACGGTCAACTTGAAGAAGCACAAGCCAAAAAACTCGCAATCCAAGTACTTAGAGAAAATAAATATCACGACTCTGAATACGTGTATGTGGTCGACAACAACCTTGATTTTGTTGCCACACCGCATGATCCCGAGTTGCATGGTACGAGCTTTAATGACTTTAAAGATGCCAGTGGTAACAGTATTGGTCGCATGGTTGAAAAACTGGTGGGTAATACTACCAATAAAATTATTACTTATCATTGGGACTCTGTCCGTGACGGTGAAACCGTCGACTTAACCTCTGTCGTGCAAAAAACACCTCTGTTCGGTTGGTATGTTGGTACTGGTATCAGCGCAAAAGAAGTTGATGAGCGCTACTGGAGCACCGCAAAATGGTTGCTCGCTTTATCAATGCTCATTGCGATAGCTCTCACGTTTGCTATCGCTCGGTTTGGCTCATCACTCACCAATGCTTTAGGCGGTGAAATTGATGAAGTAATTGGCATTGTTAAAAACGTATCGCGTGGTAATTTGCATTCGCCTATTCGCCAAGATGCTCCTAGTGAAAGCATTATTGCCGCTATGCATTATATGCAACAAGGTTTGCGAGGCGTTGTTGGCGGTATTAAAGACGTGACCGACAGCTTACAAAATCAAAGTGTTGACAATGAATCACGTTCAATTGAACTTGATAGACTTACTCGCAGCTTAAATGAGGAAACGCAGATAGTCGCCTCTGCAATTACCGAATTAACCGCCTCAGCGCAAACCGTCGTTGAGCATGCTGAGCAAGCCGCTTATTCAGTCCAAGAAGCTGAGAATCAAGGGCAAAGTGCCAGCCATTTAACCAACGAAGCAGCCGAAACCATTGCCCTGTTAGAGAAGCAAATTGACAATGCGGGCAATAACATTCAAGTACTTGATGATGAGGTAAATAATATCGCTAACGTACTTAGCGTTATTCAAGGTCACGGCTAGCGCATTTTAATCCCAGATTCTAACAGGGTTGAGCGATAATCATCGTCTAGCCCTGCCATTTTCTTTTTTCTCGCCATACTGGCTGTTTTAGTTGTATCTTGTTTAAATAACGCCATGGCTATTTTTCTCA
>NZ_JACDWU010000121.1:0-393 GCF_016464045.1 Pseudoalteromonas sp. bablab_jr011
CTTCTCTGCTGCAATTTGATCTGCTTCACGCTGCGCCTGTTCCGCTGCAATACGCTCTTGCTCTAACTTCATGGCCGCTTCTTGCTCTGCAAGACGCGCTTGTTGTTCTTGACGACGTTGCTCTGCTGCTTGCTGTTCTGCAGCGATACGTTCAGCTTCAGCCTTTTCTGCCGCAGCGCGTTCCTGCTCTATGCGCATCGCTTCTGCTTTTTCTGCTGCAATACGTTCTTGTTCTACACGTTCAGATTGTGCCTTCTCTGCTGCAATTTGATCTGCTTCACGCTGCGCCTGTTCCGCTGCAATACGCTCTTGCTCTAACTTCATGGCCGCTTCTTGCTCTGCAAGACGCGCTTGTTGTTCTTGACGACGTTGCTCTGCTGCTTGCTGTTCTGC
>NZ_JACDWU010000122.1:0-47004 GCF_016464045.1 Pseudoalteromonas sp. bablab_jr011
AGCCTAATCTCGCTGCTTTATAAGTTGCTGGGTACCAATTAGGTGCCTTCGTGAAGGCTTGAGCCGTATGCAGTGAAAGTTGCA
This sequence comes from Pseudoalteromonas sp. bablab_jr011, assembly GCF_016464045.1. NCBI lineage: Bacteria > Pseudomonadati > Pseudomonadota > Gammaproteobacteria > Alteromonadales > Pseudoalteromonadaceae > Pseudoalteromonas > Pseudoalteromonas sp. bablab_jr011. The sequence continues at coordinate 85 of NZ_JACDWU010000122.1, forward strand.
CGTACGGTTCTTAGGAGGGCGACACTTGGTAACAGGTGTCGTCTATCCGACAGAAATACGTTAGTGCAAATGAACTAACGCATTTATTTAGGGTAAGAAAAAGTATCTTGAAGCCTTAACGCTAGTATCTATTGGAGGTTCTCTTTTATCCTATCAAACCAACCACAGACCTCTTCATAAGCTCCAAGTTGTCTGAGATCCTCGACTGTGACAAGCGGGGCTGCTTTTTCGGATAGAATCCTTTTTATCGATCCTGCGCCTTCACCAGCTATTTCATTATTGCCAGCAGCCTTTAGCTCCTTCAAAAATATCGATAAATCCTTTGGAATATTCTTATGTTTCCATTCATTTTCCCAACCATCAACTAAGTCAATGAAGTCATCGTCAATAGGGTAAACTTCTTTAAACAAGCGAGGGTGAATATAATTTTCTACCTCTAGCATATTGGTTAATGTAGCCCAAGAGCCTTCTCTCTGGTTAACTTGATCGACAGCAAGCTGGTACTTAGATACATCATTATCATATATATGAACTTCGGGCTTATTTAATTTAGCTAAGTAGTTGTTATTAACCCAATGCATTAAAGTGCCACCACCTAAGACTATCGTTAATATGCGGTCATCATTTTTCAAGTCTAGATCGAATAGTTTGCCTATATGACTAAAGAACTCAACATCAGTTGGCCCTTCCAGACAAAGGATCGTTTGCACACCTAAGTTATCTATTGAGAGCGATACGTCAGGTAACATACCTAACGTATTTGCAATAGCCTCCAAGTTTTCTTGACTCCCTTTACGAACAATAGTGGAGCCATCTACTCGATCAATAAATCGGATTTTATCTGTATTCACCAGCCCCGCCAGCGACGGGCTATGCGTAGTAATCAGCACTTGAGTATTAGAGTTTTCCGATAGCTCTACAAGAGCATTAAAAAGCTCAACCTGCCATGTTGGGTGCTGTGATGTTTCGGGTTCTTCAATTGCGTAGATAACGTTACGCTCTTCTGAGTTCTTACGCTCAGCTTCCGCACGGAAGTAGTTAAGCAAAATTAACCGCCTTACACCACTCCCTCTTTTATTGATCGGAATACCATCGTCACAGTTGAATGAGAACGAAAATAATGATTCCCAAGGCTTGTGAGTCATCTCAGGAGAAAGAACATCGGCAATCTCTGGACTCATTTCCTTGAGCTTTGCTAATGTATTTTGTCCTAATTGTTCAGCTTTGATTCTAATTTGCTCTTTTACATCCTCAAGCTCAGCCTCTAATTGACTAATGGCTGTTTTTGTAATGGCTTTAAGAGGGTCTTGAACTTCTTTATCTGAGTCTTTGTTTGCACGGTCAGATTGAAAAATAAAGAACAGCGGCAAGTCTAACTTTAATGACTCCCAAATTTTCTTCCCATCCTCTTTATCAATTGGGATTTCTATAACAGAAAAATCATTCAGATTTTCAACACCGTATATTGCTTGACGGATGGAAGAGCTTTTATGCTTCTTAACTTCGTTGACATCAAGCCGGTCTTTATAGTCATCTAGAAGTTTCTTTAAATCTGCAATTTTCTGGGTTATCAGAGGTGAGTCAAATGCAGTTGGGTAGTTGGCAACTAGATACGTTTTTAGGGATGATGACGATAGTTTATCTTTTGAACAATCCCAAATTTTCTTTATAGATAGGTTGTTGTCACTATCTAGAAGATACTCCTTTTTCAGGTCTGTTGGTACGGTATCTATTGTGTATTCCTTATCTTCAGGCTTGAAGGAGACTTGAATTGACATGAAGTCTTGACCAGCCGCATGAACGTTGTGGTCGTTAATATCTATTTTCACCGTATCATTATTGAAAAATATCTCTAATGCTTCGAGAATCGTAGATTTACCAATGTCATTTTTACCAATTATCACATTAAAATTTTCATCAAAATCGACAGATACATCCCTGTAACCACGAAAATTTTTCAACGTCAATTTTGTTATCTTCATCCCGTACTCCTTAAGCCAATGAGAAAAGAAAGGTGAGAGAAATCCTCATAACACTATGACAAAACGCTCAACCAACCTTTAAAGTGTAGTGATTTAGAGTGTTAATCAACTAAACACATAATGAGGTATTAGATAAATTAGGTCAACGAACAGATAATTCGATCTTAGAGACCAATTACTCTAACGCAGAAAGGGGCATTTTTGAGTTAAGAGACAGCACAAAAAAGGCAGGTTTTTGATTAATCCAAACTGAGCTTTGTATTACCTCCAGTACTTGATATTTTAATTATGATTCATCTGTAGCTTTGAGGTAAATATACAGGTACCACGCCTTATCAGAAAACCCCAAATATCGATATTTCCCTCCACCCTAAAACCCTTACCAGACAAGACTTTCTATTCCAATCTTGTCAGAAACCATTCCAGTTTTGGAACAGAAAGAACACAATTTTAGTTGTTCATAAAATAAATAATCCCCCTTATGACAATAGTCATAATTCTGTCATTTAATTGATCAATAATTGGCGCTAATTTAATCAACTAACGTAATGAAGAAGTAATGAACAGTGCTTTGGTGCAACTTTCGTTTGCACTCCCCTCTAGTGATGATCCCTTATGTGCGGCACTTGAGCATACGATGGAATACGAACAACTGCATTTTGTTGCTAACGAGCAAAAGCAGGTTTTGTTTTATTGTGTGCTACCCGAAGATGCGCATGAGGGCGATGTGATCTCTATTAGTGCGACCTATCCTAATGCGCGTGAATCAGCGTATTTTACTGCGCGCACACTGACGCAACATGACCTAGATCAGCAGCTTATTATGCTTACGTTAGAAAACGTGACACAAAGTGGTGAATTTGTATTGCAGCTAATGCTTCATGGTAAGCATGCAACATTGAAAGACAGCGCGCAATTCGACGTGGGTATCGCTGCCAGCGCATCGCCACAATTAGCGCCGAAAAACCACGCTAAAAATCAGGGTTTTCGGCACTATATCAGTAATCTTGGGGCAAGTTTCTTAGCGTTTTTCTAATCGCAAAAGCTTATTTTACCCATGGTAATATCGGGGATCCCTTGCTCGGTATTACCAAAACGCTGTTGCCCCCCCGACAAACACTCATTTGCCAGAATCGCGAACAATACCGCCTCTTTCGCATCTGGGTTAATGCCTAAGCTATCGGTGTTTTTAATAGCTGAAAGCTGCGGGCAATTCGCTAAGATCATTTTCATTAGCAGCGGGTTATGCACTCCACCGCCACTGGCATACACTGCAATATCGGTCAGTTTTTCACTGCATTGATTGATTGCTTTAGCAATCATTAAAGCCGAAAACGTGACTAAAGTGGCCATGACGTCGTAATGAGACAGATCGCTCGTGTTAGAACGCGCTTGAGCCGACACTAAATACTCTAGGTTAAATACTTCTGGCCCTGTTGTCTTTGGAAAATCTAAACTAAAGAATGCATCACTGCATAACGCCGCTAACAAAGCGTCGTTTGCGGTGCCTTTACTGGCGATTAATGCATCTTTATCATACTGAAGCGGAGCAAAATGTCGCTGTACATACGCGTCCATAATGGTATTGCCTGGGCCAATGTCTGAACTAAAAACAGCTCGCGCATCGGCAGATTTTGGTAAATAGGTAAGATTAGCAATCCCCCCCATATTTAACAAAATACGGTTTTCTTGATGACTTGTGAAATACAAATAATCACCGTATACCGCCAAAGGAGCACCTTCTCCACCCGCAGCAATATGCTTTTGTCTAAAGTCGCCAATAGTGGTGATCCCTGCGGTAACCGCGAGATGATCACTGTCGCCAATTTGTAACGTTGCATTACCGTATTCAGGGCGTTTGTGCTGAGTTTTAGGGCAATGATAAATAGTTTGTCCATGACTTGCTATTACATCAATATGCTCTTTATCTATACCCCAGCTCGCTAAAGTATGTGCAACCATCTCGCCATGAAGCTGACCTATCCATGGGTTAAGTAAGGTTACTTCTTCAAGGTCGCATTCTCGCTTTGCAAACACGCGCTTAACGCGTGATTTATAATTATCGTCGTAATCAACGGTAGTAAACTTAATAACATCAACATGGGTATTCATGCCTTGCCCAGAGACCTCACACAGCGCAATATCAAGGCCATCTAATGAGGTGCCACTCATCAGACCAATAATTAATTTTTTTTCTTTTTTTGCACTTAAATACAGTTTTTCAATATGTTGATGCATAAATAAATCACTTAAAATCAGCTTGTTATATAGTAATAAGCCGTTTGATGGATTGGAATAGTTTATATTTTAAAACAATACATTTAAAGAATAATTATTGCAAAGATTTTTAATTTGCTTTAAAACTGTACGGGTGAGCTCCCCAAAAGGAGAACACAACAGCCATCATAACAAAAAGTATGACGCATTAAATTAACTAAATGGTCTTGGTCGCATACCAACCAGCGTTGATTTAAATGATAAAACGCTAGGGAATCAACATGAAAGCAAAGACAACTCACACAAAACGTTCGCTACTGCTGCTCTCACCACTTGCTATTGCTGTAAGCTCGGTTATGGGGGTGGCGCACGCTGCAGATACCGAACAAGCCAAAAAGCCTGAAGTAATCACTGTAACAGGCTCACGTATTCAACGAACCGAATTAGTTTCAAGCAGCCCTGTTGTCAGTGTTGATGAAGCACAAATTCACCTAGACCGTGCGGTAAACGTTGAAGATATTACGGCTAAACTGCCACAAGCGGCAGCAGGTGCAAATAGCACAGGCGCAACCGTTGGCGACTCGTTTGGCTCATCGACGATTGATTTACGTGGCCTAGGTCAAAACAGAACACTTGTGCTTATTGATGGTACACGCGCTGTACCTTTTAGTTTTCGAAACTCAGTTGACGTAAATACGATTCCGGCAGGTTTAATTAAGCGTGTTGACGTGCTTACCGGCGGTGCTGCTGCGGTATACGGTGCTGATGCCGTTGCAGGGGTTGTAAACTTTGTATTAGATGATGATTTTACCGGTGCTGAATTCTCGACGAGTTATGAAAGTGCAGATGGCGGGAATGAAAAACTTAATTTTGAAGCAATTTTCGGGGGTGATATCGCCGAGGGTCGCGGCCACGTTACCGGATATTTAGGCTACACCGAACGTAAAGAACTTTTAGCAGGCGAGCGAAGCTACGCCCTTGATAACTCAACACCGCTGATTAATAGTGGTGGTTACTATACCGATGTTGCATCAGGCAATAGCCTTGCTATTACAGATGCTGGAAGTGTTTCAAATGAGCGTCAAACGACTGATTTTACAGCCGATCGTTACTTAACCCAACCAATGGATCGCTTTTCAACTGGCTTGTTATTCGATGTTGATGTAAGCAACAGCGCCGTTGCATATGGGCGTGCCATGTATTCGAAAGTGACTGTAAAGGGAGCGGGTGCCAGTGGTCAAACACCTATTTTTGTGAACGAGCAAGTCACTCTTACCAGTAATAACCCGTATATTCCTAGCGAGTTACGTGACCAACTAACGTTTGATAGCGAAGGTAATGCACGTGTAAATGTAGAGCGAAACCTTGGTTTAGGTGTGCAACATACAGAAGCCGTTCGCGATTCAATGCAATTTCAATTAGGTTTAAAAGGCGATTTAACCGATTACTTACGCTACGATGTGTATGGTCAATACGGTAAAACCGACGAAGTAGCAACCATTTATAACAATGCCTATCGCAATGACAACAGTGGCAACAGCCGCTTTGCAGCGCTAGCTAACTCAGTGGACATTTTTGATCCCAACCTCGACTTAACTGATTTCAGCGACCCACTAATTTATACCACTCGCGACCGTACACAAAGTGTGATTTCAGCAACTTTATCGGGTGATTCAGGGTTCTTGTTTGAGCTTCCTGCTGGCCCTGTCGACTTTGCCGTTGGTTACGAATACCGTAAAGAAACCGGTAAACAAACACCGGGCGATGCGTTTAGAAATGGCACCAGCTTTGCGTCAATTAGTGCATTTGATATGGACGCAAGCTTCAGCTCAGAAGAGTTTTATGCTGAGGTATTAGTGCCTATTTTAATTGATCAGCCCTTTGCCGAAGAGCTTAGCTTTGAAGGTGCTTATCGCATTTCTGACTACTCAAACACTGAAGCAGAAGATACCTATAAACTGGGTATAAACTGGGCAATTAACAGCGATATTCGTATTCGTGCAAACCGCTTAACGGCGTTTAGAGCACCTAACTTAGGTGAATTTGCCAGCCCTATTACGGCACTTTCGCTGTCGTTATTTGATCAAAACAGTGATCAATTTGTCCCTCGACTAGCGGGCCGTTATAACGGCGATCCTTGTTTGCTAGGTACGGGCGATGCAAGCCAATGTGCTGCATTTGGTGCGCCGCCAGTTGGCACTGAGTTTGACTCAAGCACAGCAAAATACACGTACGGCGGAAACCCAAATATTAAACCAGAGCAAGCTGAATCTGATACTTTGGGCATTGTTTACACCCCTAGCTATTTAGAAGGCTTTGATTTATCGTTAGATTATTACAGCATTCGCGTAACGGATGCGGTAAGTCAAATTCAACCAGGTGCGGCACTGCAAAGCTGTTACATTGACGATCCTAACCCGAATAACCCATTGTGTGGTGCTGTACTTCGCGATCCGAATACTGGGTTTATTAGCACAGCTATTGTTAACGACTTTAACTTAGCAGCAATTGAGCAAGCAGGTATTGATGTTGCGGCTAACTACGTTATTGATGCCCCAGCTCAAATGGGCGGTCGCTTTAGATTCTCGTACCAAGGTAACTTTGTTACTAAACAAACTCGCCAAAATAACAGCACCGTGGCAGAAGTAGACTGTAAAGGCACCTATGGCAGTGCGTGTTCTGGTGACTTTGCGAGTATTTTACAAGCAGACTATAAACACCGTGCAAGCATTGATTGGCAATTAGATAACATGAATTTCCAACTTGGCTGGCGCAGAATCGGGGAAGTAGAGTATGCTGTAGACCGTTCAGAAACAATCTCAGCACAAAATTATCTTGATTTCGCAGCAGCATGGCAAGTAAATGAGGAACTTGCTGTTAATTTTGGTGTCGATAACTTATTAGACCGTGAACCACCGACACCTGAAATCGGTGCAAACCACTTTAATACCGTAAGTGATTATAGTGTGATTGGCCGCTCTGTCGGTGTTTCACTGAGATACGCTCCGAGTTTTTAATTAGTCCTACTGTTTTAGCTACACAGGATTAATCCCCTCAAGCGCACCCTGCCCGGTGCGCTTTTTTATTGCCTCAAGATAGACCACTTAATTAAGCGAATTAGTATAATATTTAATTTTAACGCCTTAATAATTAGGTCAAAGTACCTAAATAAAAACTGATAAACAGGGAATGTATACATGCCATTTAATGAACAAGAACGCGCGGCTTTATTAGCGCTTAAAGGGGTCGGCCCCACAGTGGTAAAACGCTTTGAAGAAATTGGCATTGACTCATTTGAGCAGTTAGCAGGGTTCGATGCAAACACAATTGCTGAGCGAGTTGCCTCAATGCTGCATTCAAGCTGTTGGAAAAATAGCCCGCAAGCAAAAGCGGCGATTAACGCCGCTATCACTCGCGCTAAGCAAGGCTAATTTAAAGTTTAATGACCTCTATCGCACCGCGCTTTTGCATAGTAACAAAGAGAGTATCCTGCTCGTCGTTAAAGGTTAGGTTTGTGGGATGCTGGCCTTTAAGCGTGTAGGTTTTTAAAACCTTACCTTCAGGTGAAACCTCCAGCACTTTACCCGCTCCGTAACGGGTAATAAAAATATGCCCTTGGTTATTCACGCGCATGCCATCTAGGCCATGATCATCAAAGCGTATCAACACGCGTTTATTACTAATATTCAGTGCATCGTCAAGGTCATACTGCCATACAACGCGTTGCACACTTTCATTTACATACAGCTTGCTGTTGTCGTTATTCACGGCAACCCCGTTAGTGGTTCCCATGTTTTTTTCGAGAAGGTGTGTGCTACCGTCTGCGTTTATACGCCACAGCTGTCCGGTGCTTTTTGCCCAATTAGGATCGCTGGCAAAAAAGCTTCCTCCTTGCGTAATCGCAATATCATTAGGTTGATTCATTTCACTGTTGTGGGCAAATACTTCGACTTGTTGGCTGTTCGCAGGCACTTTTAAAATACGGTGATTAACGTAATCGGCAATATAAAGGTTACCATGTTGATCAAATTGCAAACCATTACCAACGCTGTCATTTGGTAAGCGCACAAATAATGACGACTTGCCCATGTTATCGACTCGGCCTATCGTTCCTTGCTCTGCATAGTTAACGGCATACAAGGTGCCGTTGAACATGGTAGGTCCTTCAATGCCTTGCGTAAACACATTGTCTTTTACAAAGTCTTGGCTATCAACGGCCATAACGGTTTGTGAGCTAAAAAGCGCAACGACAGCTGCTAAAGTGCGAAATTTCATGATCATCCTTTTATTTATCTAGGCTGGTATAGACAGCTAAAATTGGGTACTCATTTTCACCAAACGAAAGTGTAAGGGAGCGTTTTTCTCCATCATCAAGCTTAATGCCTTCATCGAAAGTGAGTGGGTTTAATCGGCTGCCATCTGCAAACAACGCCATAATATGGTCGGCTTGTAAAATACGAGAGCCAGATGCTTTGTTTTCGATAGTAACCACGGCGAGACGTCGGCCACTTTCGCTACTCATCATCACGCTATGCAAAATACTAAATTGGCTTTGTTTGGGATAACGTTTGGCGTCGTTTTCAAATGCAAACGCACCGCCCGAAAGCGAGACAGGGTCAACCGATAATACCTCATCATTCGCGTTAGCCTGAGCGCTAAACGCGCCAGTTAAAAGCGCCGTCGTTAACAATAAAATACGTTTCATATCAATCCTTTTGACTTATCTGTTGCATTTGAGCATACACCTTTCTATGCCCTCTGCAAAATCGATTATTGCGTGACTGAAATTGTGTTTATTTTCACAGTGACAATTTAATCATTGAATTTTATGAATGCGCCCGCACTTCATCTATATGCACCACTTCATAAACCTAGTAATAGGAACAAAGTATGTCTGATATTCAAAATCGTCAATATATTCTTGAGTCTCGCCCAAATGGCGTCGCAAATGAAAGCAATATCGTATTAAAAACACACTCAATACCCGCACCAAAAAACGGTGAGGTACTGCTCAGAACTATTTATTTATCACTCGACCCCTATATGCGTGGGCGAATGAGCGATGCAGAGTCATATGCTGACCCTGTCGAAATTGGTGATGTGATGGTGGGCGCAACCGTATGCCAAGTTGAGCAATCAAACCACCCTGACTACCAAGAAGGTGAATGGGTGTTGGCCTACACGGGCTGGCAAGAATACGCAATCAGCGACACAAAAGGCTTAATGAAGCTGGGTAAGAACCCTGAAAACCCTTCTTATGCGTTAGGTATTATGGGTATGCCTGGGTTTACGGCGTACATGGGGCTTTTAGATATTGGTGAACCAAAACCAGGCGAAACGGTCGTTGTTGCTGCGGCCACAGGACCTGTCGGTGCAACGGTAGGGCAAATAGCTAAATTAAAAGGCTGTAAGGTCGTTGGCGTAGCTGGCGGTAAAGAAAAATGCCAACATGCTGTTGAAAACCTTGGGTTCGATGCTTGTATTGACCACAAAGCGGATGATTTTGCAGAACAGTTAAGCGCAGCCTGTAATAAAGGCATTGATGTCTATTATGAAAATGTCGGTGGTCATGTACTCGACGCCGTATTACCACTGTTAAATACCAAAGCGCGCATTCCATTATGTGGTTTAGTATCACAGTACAATGCAACCGAGCTGCCACCGGGCCCAGACCGCTTGTCTATGCTTATGGGCTTAATTTTAAAGAAACGTATTAAAGTGCAAGGTTTCATAATTTTTGATGACTACGCTCATCGTTATGAGGAGTTCGCAAAAGACATGCAAGCATGGCTAAGCGAAGGAAAAATCAAATATAAAGAGCACCTTGAAGCTAATTTCGAAAATACACTTAACGCCTTTAATGCTATGTTGAATGGTGAGAATTTTGGCAAAACTGTCGTGCAAGTTCAGCAGCCAATATAAATTTTTTAGGCGTAGCAACCCATGCTGCGCCACTATTAAGGATAACGAATGATTAAGTTACACCATTTAAATAAATCACGTTCTAAACGTATTATTTGGTTACTGGAAGAGCTTGGTGTCGATTACGACATTGTTGCCTATCAACGCAATAAAGAAACGTTTTTAGCACCTGATGAACTAAAACAAATTCATCCGCTGGGTAAATCGCCCGTTATTGAAGATAACGGTAAAGTAATTACCGAGTCTGGTGCAATTACTGATTATCTAATTAGCCAGTACGGGCAAGGCAAGTTTATGCCAAGTCAGCAAAGCGACAGCTATGTTGATTACCAGCAATGGCTGCATTTTGCTGAAAGCTCTGCCATGGTGCCTCTTCTACTAAAACTCTTTATTACTAAAGATGGCTGTCAAACTAACTTTATTGCCGACTATGCCGACCATGAAATTGCTAAAATACTGAGCTATGTTAATCAGCAATTACAAGGTAAGCAGTACTTAGTCGACGACACATTGACAGGCGCTGATTTCATGATGTCTTTTGTTGTAGAGCAGGTTGCTCAGGCGGGTAAGCTGTCGCACTTCCCTGAAATCGAACGCTACTTTGAGCAGCTAAAAACTCACGAAAGCTATCACACAGCTAATGAGCTAGAAGCAAAATACGATTAGCGTAAAAAGTAAGGGCACTGTTTGGTGCCTTTACTCCCTCTATATTATTACGATGGAGGGCATAGCCGCGGTTTTACTGGGCATTTTTAAAATAGTAAATAAGTAATGTTTGTACCTATTCACGAATTATCTAACGATTTAAACATCGCCATATTAGTACCAAACCTAACGGCCTCAGAGCATGCAACATTGCTTTGCCCACACACATTTCAGGCAACAGATTTTGCTCAATTCGATGCCGTATTTGTTGGCGGGCTTGATTGCTCTAACACAAAAGAGCTTACTGATTTTTGTGCATCGTATGGCACACCACTCATTAAAATAACCCACCCAAGCAACGACACAAGCGTGATACAAAATGTCATTTTAAATATTGTTGCCAAGCTTTACAGTCATGAAATGCCGAGCAATATAGACCTTGCAGATATCATAAACCTTAATAATGAAGCAGACACATTATGTTGCTTTGATTCCTTTCAAGCAGCGGTGACATTTTTAAACACCGTAAATAACGCTATCATTAGCAATGGCCTGTACTTAGCATCGACTCACCTTGATTTAGAAACTTTCACGAAACACTCACAACAACTTTCTGCCTATATCGCTGATAGCGGCTATTTATGTACCAGTTTATTTAGTTCACGTAATGCAAAGTCGTCTGTGTTGATTGGGCTCAAGGTAAAGTAAGCATGGCCATGTCCATCGCCAAAAATAATCAGTAAAGAAGAGGCAAGCGTCGCTAATATCCTTACGTCACGCAGACTCTGTTGCGGCCAGACTTTTTAGCTTGATACATCGCGTGATCTGCTCTTTCAATTGCCTGCTCAATATCATCGTTAGCACTGACAGAGGCAATACCAAACGAGCCTGTCACATTTATAGGCGTGTTGGTCCCAATATTAATGTTTAACTCTTCGACACTCGCTCTTAAACGCTCAGAAAATGACTTGGCCCCTTCAAGCTCGGTCTCTGGCAGACACACTAAAAATTCCTCCCCCCCATAACGATACAGTTGATCGTACTCTCGTAAATGCGATTGAATACATTTTACTAAGGCAACCAATACCTTATCGCCAGCTGCGTGACCATGCTCATCATTTACGCGTTTAAAATGATCAAGATCTATCATGATAATTGCACATTCAAGCGAGTGACGTTTACAGCGTTCGTGCTCTTTGCGCAGGAGACTCAGTAAGTTGGTGCGATCAGTTGCCCCAGTAAGTGGATCACGGGTATGCAAAACGTCGGAAAACTCATCGCTCACCGCTTCAAATAAATCTCTGAGCGTGTCTAAATCAGCATGAAATTGATCGAGTAAGCTCACTGGAATAGCCGATTTAGCTTCATTTAACGACAAAAGCACTTTAGCACCTTGATGCATTTTTTGATGCGCAGTGCCCATCTCAGAAAAATGAGGATGCAACTTTTTAGTGTCGGTTGGTAACTTATTAAACCACTGACCAAACTCGCAAAAAGTATGCGCATTGTCGCTAAGGTCATTTTTATTAGCAGGGACATTTGAGATTAGGCTGCGTAGTAACTGCTTATACCAAGATTGGTGCCATTCAATTGCTTGATCAATTTCTGCAATAATACGCTCTAGCTGCTTATTGGACAGCGTATTAAGCCCTTTGCTGCCCTTTGAATTAGACGTCAATCAAATACCCCAATTTATTGTTTTTAATATTAAAAGAGTAGTCAATAAATGGGGTATGCCTAACGAAAAAGACATAAAACTTAATCAACTAGCCGATAACCCACGGCGGGCTCGGTAAGTATGTGTTTAGGGTTTGCTGCATTATCTTCGAGTTTTTGTCTTAACTGGCCTATGTGAACACGCACGTATTCAGGGCGATTTATATATTGCTCCCCCCATACTTGAGATAAAATAGCGTTATGCGTTAATACTTTATCTTTTTGTTGAAAGAGTAACAGTAAAATAGCGTATTCTTTTTTAGTTAACTTGATGCTCTGCCCGTCTTTTTTAACAACATGTTTGTGGGGATCAATATGAATATCACCACATTGCAATGTCATATTTGGCGAAGATTGGGCGCGTAATAAAACCCGTATTCTGGCAAGAAGTTCGTTGGCACTAAAGGGCTTCGTTATGTAATCGTTTGCGCCATTATCCAGTGCGGTTACTTTTTCTGTTTCGCCATCACGCGCAGATAAAACCAATACTGGTAATAAACTCCATTGCCTAAACTCAAGCAGCCAATTTTGTCCATCCATATCGAGTAAGCCTAAATCAAGTAGCACTAAATCAAACTGTTGCTCACTTAACAGTACAAAGCCATCTAAGCCCTTTGCGCATAGGCTGACTTCATAGCCACTGGCTTTAAGCAGCGTTTTTAAAAAACTTTGCAGTGGAGGTGAGTCTTCTAACACTAAAATGTTAGCCATGCTGTTTACTCCAAATCAACTGGGCTTTCGCCTGCCCTGTTTGCTCATTAAGGGTTAACTCAAATTGACCTTGATGACACTTAGCAACTACATCGCAGATAATACTGCCAAGACCAACGCCTTCGTCTTGACTGGTTTCATTATTGCGATTAATCGAGTTTATTAGCACGAGTTGATACTCATTATCTCGTTCAATAAATTGCATATCCGCCGTTCCGTCACCATAACGCGCTGCGTTCTCGAGCATATTAGCACAGGCAATTTCTAGCAGCGTTTCATCACCATAACAGGCACTATTTTGTGCAGCATTAATGGTTAATTTAAAGTCGCTTAATTGCTGTTGCCTGCGCGCTTTTGCTTCGCTAATGAGGGTCGAAACGTTGAGTTTTTGCCATGTAATATTCTCACCTAACTTATTGACTTTGCTTAGTTCCATTACCTTATCAAAATGCTGATTAAGTATTTTACTTTGCTCAAAAATATTACTGGCTTGTTCTTTAACCACGTCACGACTTAATTCAATCTCTTCATCAGCCAGCATACTTGATGCCCCCATAATGGTTGCCAAAGGAGTTCGCAAGTCATGCGATAAACTGCGCAGCAAGGTATTCTTTGACCGTTCAAGTTCCGCTTGTACTGCAATGGCCGCAGACTGTTGACGCAATAACGTTTTTTCGTGAACTTGATACAATAAAGAGCACGCCGTATCTGCCAGCGCTTGTTGCTCACTCGTCAAGGGTTTTGCAAACGCGATCCCCCCTAATTCAGGCTGCTGCTCATTTAAATACATAACATTGTTTGTCTGCGTCACTTGCCAATCACATTTAACCTTTAAATGTGCCGTCATCGCGGCTATAAATAATTGCTTTTGCTCATCTAAACTGTCGAGTTCATTTAATTTTTTCGCAAGCTCATAGAGCAGTCGGCTATTGCTGGCGTGTTCTTGCACATCGCGCACTTTAGTATTGAGCTCACCGGCTAAATGGCTTATCACTAGGCCAACAATAAGCATCACCACAAATGTCACCACATATTCAATGTTTTCAATATGAAAGGTAAAGTACGGCACCACATAAAACCAGTCGGTGCAGGCTACACTCAATAGGGTTGTCAGCGCTGCAACACGGCGATTACTTCGAACAGCCACCCACGTCACCCACAACAGCTGTAACATCACAATATCGGTGGTTGTAAACAGCTCACGAAACGGAAAAATAGCAAGCACCACCACAAGTGGCATCAATACACTTAAAAATATGGCCTTAAATAACGGGGGTTTGAATACTGACTGCATCATCTGTTTATGCTCATCTAACGAATTGTCATTAGATTAAAGTGTTTTTATTTTTGTCACTATAAAGTTTTTATAAAGTTTTTTATCTCGGCATAAAATCTTTATAAAGCTTCTGCCATTTCTAAAGACTTCTGTTTTTTTGCTATTAGCATTAAGTGCGAACCCACAATAGCGAGAAAAACAATGGCTCAGTTTGCAGTAATCGGATTAGGACGTTTTGGCGTAACCGCCTGTTTAGAACTTTCAAAACAAGGGCACACAGTGTGTGCCGCAGATATTAGCGAAAGCACAGTTAACCACTATGCCGACCAGCTCAGTTTTACCGTGGTAGTCGACGCCAGTGATGAAACACAATTAGCGCGGCTCGATTTACCCAGTTGCCAAGCCGTATTAGTCGCCATTGGCGAAAACATTGAAGCCAGTATTTTATGTGTATTGCACTTAAAAAACTTAGGCGTAAAACAAATTTGGGTAAAAGCCTGCACCAAAAGCCACCATCAAATCCTGAGTAAACTGGGTGTTGAACGCATCATTCACCCTGAAGAAGAAATGGGCGTGAGAGTTGCACAAGCGCTTAACTATCCAATGGTTAATCAATATTTTCCGCTTAACCAGTCCACTTTTATTGTTGAACTGGGCATTGATCTACAGCTTTCTGGTCGCAAAATTGGCTGGCTGCTAAAAGAGCGTAATAGCGATATTAAACCACTCACACTACGCCGTGATGATTATTTCAATACTGAGCTGACTAATGACACCGAACTGCGCCACGGCGATAGTCTGGTGCTACTTGGCTCTAAAACTTATTTAACTAAACTAGCAAAACGGTTTCGTGCATTATGATTAACTGGCAAGCCAACGTTTATCCCAAACAATTTAGCGGTGTGAAGTGTCGCAAGCGGCAAAAAGTTAATCCGCCATTAGTACTCACAATCGGCTTTATTGTGCTAATCATATTGGGTACGAGTTTACTCATGCTACCTGTAGCCAGCACCCAACCGATTAGCTGGCTGGAAGCACTTTTTACAGCAACCTCTGCGGTTACAGTAACAGGGCTAGTAGTGATAGATACGGGTACTGCACTGACAGTATTTGGTCAAAGCGTGGTGATGCTACTGATTCAAATTGGTGGCATTGGCTTTATGACAGTGGCTGTGATTTCAATATTAAGTTTAGGAAAAACCCTAGGTTTACAACAGCGCTTACTCGCCAGTTCTGCTTTTGACACTAACGATTTAACCTCGGTGATCAAGGTCGCTAAATACGTCTTAGTGTATTCATTAATTATTGAATCCGTGGCGTTTTGCTTATTATTTATCAGTTGGTTTGATGATTATGGCTTAGTGAAAAGTGCTTACCACAGTTTGTTTTATACGATTTCTGCGTTTAATAATGCTGGCTTTGCTTTAAGTGGCGATAGCTTATCTGCGTTCAAAGGTGATGTGACGGTAAACGCTGTGATCACAGGCTTATTTATCATCGGCGGCTTAGGCTTTACGGTACTAATTGATATTTACAAACAAAAACGTTGGTCATCACTATCAACCAATACACGCCTAGTATTAATTGCGACTTTAGTGATCAACAGCACCGCATTTTTGCTCATTTTTTTATTTGAACACGCAAACCCTGCTACATTGGCACCACTCACAACCTCAGAGCAAATACTAACCGCATGGTTTCAAGCGGTGACACCTCGTACTGCAGGATTTAATACTTTACCGATTGATGGCTTGAGTCAAGATTCAACACTACTAACCATGTTGCTTATGGTGATTGGCGGTGGTTCAGTCAGTACGGCTAGTGGTATAAAACTAGGAACCTTTGTGATCCTAATTTTAGCGATGCGCAGTTATTTAAAACAGCAAACAACAGTCACCGTGTTTAACCGTCAGTTGAGCGACAAGTTAGTGATCAAGGCATTAAGCGTCATGATACTGTACTTATTTATCGCCTTTACCAGCATTATGATTATTGCAAAGCTTGAACAAGGTTCATTACTCGATATCACCTTTGAGGCGATTTCAGCACTCAGTACTGTTGGCCTTTCGCGGGGTATTACGGGTGATTTAAGCGCACCTAGTCAGCTCATCATCATACTACTGATGTTGATAGGTCGGGTTGGCCCACTCACCTTTGCATATTGTTTTGCTCGCCAGCACAGCCAACCTTTGACCTACCCTACTACCAGTATTCAAATTGGCTAAATAATCTGTAAAAAAAGGCAACCAAGAAAGGGTTGCCTTTGGGCTTTATTTGAAATTTTTAAGTAGAAATTAACTTAAATTCTTCATCTTCAAAATTAGTAGCAAAACTGTATATACTTTTCCTATCTTCAAAGAGAGTGAATTTTGTATTAAGCATTTCCATTTCGTTAATAACTTCATCGTATGCTTTTAAAAACTCTGGTTTTTTGCTTTTGGGTTTCTCAAGCGTGAATAGCATGTTTTGTGCTTCAATCGCTCCAGCCTGAATTAATCGTCTAACGCGATTTATCCATTGTTCACCATGTTCTATTAATGCTAATGGTTTTGTTTGATTAAAAGATAATGGCTTTATTGCTTTAGTAATTTGACTTCCTTTTGTTACAAAAGGAATATCAATTTGAACACCCAAACCAGCAGGCAATTTCTGCTGAGTATAATGCACACCTCTGATATTATCTTTTAAATCTTGTCTTAGAGCCTTAACCATTTGCTGTTCGCGGTACTCTTTAGTCACAAAGTTTCTAGCTATATACTTGTTATATAGCTGTTCAAGTGCGATTTGAGGAGCTTCGTGCAGTACAGCTCTTGTCTCACTAAAACTAACAATCCCTTCCCTGAACCGAGTAACTTCTTCGAGCAACTTAACTTGTTTTGCGCCATAAAACCTAGAGCCTAAGCTTTTCACTCTTGTTAATTCTTTTTCAAAAGTTACTAAAGCACTTTTATAAAGTTCACCGTTTAAATCGTCAAAAAACTCCGTAACTCGACCAAAGCTTTTAGGTGCTAATTTGTAGTCAACAAAACCTGTTTTTGGAGAGAATAATAATATTCCAACATTGGCAAATTCTTGTGTTTCACTGAAAGGCATAAAACGTATGATTGAGTATTTGCATAAATTTTTCATCTTATATCCTCCCAAAATTTTGCTAATTTAAATTGTTTTAATATTACGATTATTTCACTCTTAATGCTATCTAAATCATAATATTCAAGCCATTCTTCAGGTAAAGAGCTTATTGCAGCATCAATATTTTTTAATGAAGCTTCCATCTTATCTTCGTACTCAACCCGACTCCAAAGTGGTAACTGGGGATCATTCCAAGCTGACCTGCCTAAGTGTAATTCTTTATGCTTCTCTAAAGAAAAATTAGGTTCAAAAGACAAATTATGATCGAGCACATAAACTTCTTTCTTTAAGGGCTCATAGAACAGATTTGGATTACCTCCAAGGCTTGTTAGATTCCTATCATCATTTTTTATCCAATAATCAAAAATATAGAGGTCTCTTAAAAGTTCATTTGATAAAAATTCCAACTCAGCAAATGTAACATCTTGAATATTAGGTATGAATCTAGAACCAAAGCACATACCAGGACCAAGATCATCATATCCGTATTCAACTAGTGCATCATCTACATATATGAGATCATAATCAGGGTTAGGTAGACCAAAACTTCTACATAAATGCGCAGCAATCCACTCTTTAACCAACCCTTTAGCCGTAGCGCGAGCACCTTTTACAATATATTGCTCATCATTATCAGTCCTACACAAAAATGGGGTCGTCTGGCCTTGTTTAAATTGTCTGACAATTTCCGTAACAGCTAACATTTATATCCTTAAAAACTCAAAGCCCTATATAGAAAGTATAATTTTATTTCACGAATAAACTTTATACAGGTTTTTACATATTTCAAACTATAAATATTTGTTAAACAATAATCTATCCACTACAACTGCTGTAGCACTGCTTTAATATCGCTATAACGCTGGTGTTCGCAAAGGCCAAAACCTGAGAGCTGCCTAACTTTATTGCGGGTAAACAGTGGCACACTCATTCCCGCTAAAAAACGGCATTGAGTATCAATACTGATTTCAGTTACCCCTTTAGTGGCTAAGTGCTCTTTTAGCTGTGTAACTTTAGCTGCAATAACCGCAGTGTCTGGCATGGTGTGCTCAAGTGAATAACTAAGTTTTACAGACTGGCCTCGACACACAGAACAATGGCCACACCCTTTTGGGGCATTATGATCATCAAAATAACGTGCAAGGTTATAACTCAAACAGCTATTAAGCTCAAAAAAGCGCACCAATGCAGCAATGCGTTTTATTTCTGCCTGCTCTTTTTCAATAAAGTACTGATGTAATTGCGACGCTAAATTGTCTGCATTAATGACTTCGTTATTCACCTCATACACTTGTGTAATGCGTTTAGTTTCAAGGGCTATGTGACCTTTTTCGGCCAAATAATCGAGCGCAGCAACCACCCGTTTTCTATCGACTTGCGTGGCATGTGTTAAGGCGTCAAAGTTGAGAGTGCCCCAAATTTTCTTAAACTCAGTATGATTAAATACCTGCTGTAAAAATGCTTGGCGCTGCTCATCAAATTGCTGAAGAAGTGTGTCTTTGCCTGTTAAAAACTTATATTTAAAGTCAGCATAATAGGCATACAACGGCGTGATAGCGCCATGAATTTCAAGCTGTACTAATAACGTTTTTAAGGCTAGTGCACGAATATTACTGTCACTCGACAAGCTGTATTCTTGCATTTCCCACTGACCATTCGTTTGCTCCGTGCGAATATTGTTGATCACATATTCAATACCAGTTTGCTCGGGGGTATCGGCATAAACAAAGTTTTCAACCGTGTTCAGGCCATCTAGATTTGCCAAGGTATAACAATTTGATTGCTTAGAATCTCGCCCTGCGCGGCCTATTTCTTGGCTGTAGTTTTCAATTGATTTAGGTAAATCATAATGAATAACAAAGCGAATATCCGACTTATCAATGCCCATACCAAACGCAATGGTGGCAACCACAATATTAATGTTACCCGCCATAAAGTCATCTTGAATTTGCCAGCGCTTATCATCGTCAAGACCCGCATGATACGCCACTGCATTAAGTCCTGTCTGCGCTAACGCTGCGGCCACTTGCTCGGCAGTGTGTTGCAGCGTCACATACACGATGCCAGCGCCCTGCTGCTCAGCAATAACGCGTGTTAAGTGCGATTGTTTATCTTGGCTCGCCACACTTAACACCGATAAATCAAGGTTCGCACGATAAAACCCTGTTTGCACAACGCATTCAGGTGCAATGGCAAACCGCTCACACATGTCACGTTTTACTTTTTTGGTTGCCGTTGCAGTTAATAGCAACACCAGAGGAATATTAAGCTCATCGCGATAACGCGGCAGTTTTAAATAGTCGGGTCTAAAGTTATGCCCCCATTCAGAAATACAGTGCGCCTCATCAACCACCAGCATTGAAATCGGCACTTGCTTGATGAACTCGCGAAAGCGTTCGTTCTTAAAACGCTCCACCGACACCATTAAAATTTTAACCTTCCCGGTTCGCACATCACTCATCACGGTATGACTTTGTTCGCTCGTTTGACTCGAATCTAAGCTGGCCGCATATATACCTTTGCTATTCAAAAAGCTGATTTGATCTTTCATCAGCGCTAACAAGGGTGAAACCACCAAGGTCAAATTAGGCAAATGCAATGCAGTTAATTGATAACACAACGACTTGCCCGACCCCGTCGGAAAGATAGCCAATGATGATTGTTGATTTAACAGTTGTTCAATCGTTTGTTGCTGACCCTGGCGAAATTCAGTAAAGCCAAAGTATTGATTTAGCGAAGTGTGGAGTGCTGTAGTCATCCTGATCCCTTGTTTCATTTCCCTGTATTAGGTAATGATAGGTGCCTTAGTGCGAATTAGCCATGTTAACGTGTTTAGGCTCATCACCCAAGGCCATTAATATCACTAAACACACTATATTGTTCGTAAGCTTTGCTGACAAAGCCAGTAAAAAGGCGCACAATAGACCCGTTGCCATGGGGTATTGAAGAATGGATTTGCAATACCTAAGCGCTTTTAAATCGAGAGTGTTTAGGTATTATACTTTTGAGGGCAACGTAATGACTAACCAACCTCCTAAAATCGTGATAGTCGGTGGTGGCGCAGGCGGCTTAGAGCTTGCAACACAATTAGGACATAAACTCGGGAAAAAACGCCAAGCAGATATTTTATTAATCGATAAAAACCGTAGCCATATTTGGAAACCGTTACTTCATGAAGTAGCGACGGGGTCGATTGATGCCGATTTAGACGGCGTTGTGTACTCTGCTCATGCAGCAAAACACCATTATAATTTTCAACTCGGCAGTTTTTGCCACTTAGATTCAACCAACAAAACCATTACCTTAAGCGAGTTAAAAGACGAACTTGGCCATCGCATTTTGCCACAGCGACATGTCAGCTATGACTACTTAGTGCTCGCCATCGGCAGTGTGAGTAACGACTTTAATACCCCCGGCGTAAAAGATCATTGCTTTTACCTTGATTCAAACCAACAGGCCGAGCGTTTTCAACATGCATTACTCGATAACTTTACTCGCTTGCACCAAGATGACGACCCACAGCAGGCTCTAACAATTGCCATTGTTGGCGGTGGAGCGACGGGCGTTGAGCTTTCGGCTGAGCTGTATCATGTATCCGACATGCTAAAAATGTATGGCCTAGATAAAATGACAGCCAAGCGCCTACACATTGATTTAATCGAAGCAGGTCCTCGTATTTTGCCTGCCTTGCCTGAACGCATAGCCAACTCGGCAAAACGAGAACTGGTAAAATTAGGGGTCACGGTGCGCGAAAGCACGCAAGTAAAAGAAGCCACAGAAAACAGCTTTATCACTAACAATGACGCCATTATAAAGGCCGATATCATGGTATGGGCAGCAGGTGTAAAAGCCCCCGATTTTATCAAAGATATTGGTATTTTTGAGCTTACACGTAACAACCAAATTAAGGTAAATCAATACCTACAAAGCAGTGTTGATGAGACTATTTTTGTGATTGGTGATTGCTGCGCGTTTACTCAAGACGATGGCTCGCAGGTTCCACCACGCGCACAATCAGCGCATCAAATGGCACAATGCGTAGAAAAAAACCTACTAGCCACACTCAAAAACAACCCGTTAAGCGTGTTTACCTATAGTGATCATGGCTCTTTGGTGAATTTGTCACGTTACAGCACCGTGGGCAGCTTAATGGGTAACTTAACCAGTAATAGCTTTTTTATTGAAGGGAAAATAGCGCGGTTTATGTATATTTCTCTTTATCGTATGCACCAGCGCGCCATTCATGGCAGTGCCAAAACCTTTGCATTGTGGATCAGCGAAAAAGTACTCCGCGTGGTAAGACCCAAAATGAAACTGCATTAACAAACAGCGCGACTCACCCTAAGCCGTAAATTACTCTACCTGTTTACGGCTTATACGCGTATAATGCGCACTTTTTGTGGGGCGCAAAAATTGAATATTATTACTCTCAGCGTATTGTCGCTTGCAATGTCAACCGACGCGTTTGCTGCATCAATCACCAAAGGCAGTTCACTTAAAAACCCACGTATTCTTAGTGCCATTAAATTGGGTTTAATTTTTGGCTGCATTGAAGCAATTGCCCCTGTCTTAGGTTGGTTAATTGGCAGTGCGGGTGCCGAGTACGTTGAAGCCTATGATCACTGGATTGCGTTTGTATTATTGGTGGGCCTTGGCAT
Source organism: Pseudoalteromonas sp. bablab_jr011 (assembly GCF_016464045.1). NCBI lineage: Bacteria > Pseudomonadati > Pseudomonadota > Gammaproteobacteria > Alteromonadales > Pseudoalteromonadaceae > Pseudoalteromonas > Pseudoalteromonas sp. bablab_jr011. The sequence goes on from NZ_JACDWU010000122.1 coordinate 22,344, forward strand.
ACACATGATCATTGAAAGTCGTAAAGACGACGATGACGACGCCGACGAAGTGCCAAGCAATAAGCGTTCATTAATGGCAACCCTGCTGACCGCAGTAGGCACCAGTATTGATGCAATGACCGTGGGCATAAGCCTTGCGTTTATGAAAGTTAATATTTATGTTGCTGCCGCAATGATAGGTCTCGCCACAACCGTAATGGTGACTATCGGCTCATTACTGGGGAATGTGATGAGTGGCTGGGTTGGCAAAAAAGCTGAAGCCATTGGCGGTATTGCCCTTATCTTAATTGGCTCAGGCATTCTATACAGCCACACTTACGCTTAATTTTAGCTGTTCAAACGGCTATTTTGGGCAAGGTTAACCACACCTTGCCCAAATCTCTCTCCTGTCTTCTGTGTTCTCATAAAAAGCCTGATATAAAAAGCCTGATATAAAAAGAGTGCCATCACGCATAATTTGTCTTCAAATTTTAATAAATGCCTTGTATGTTATGACAAACCACTAAAGGAATGACGCTATGACCCCTAAAACGCTGATTTTCAACTTTGATGGCACAGGCAGTGAGCCCCGTGATGCAGAACAATTTAGTGCCGCTCATTTCAAAGAAGATGCCAGTATTTCCAATATTCTTAAACTTCATTTGTTATTTGGCGGCACACTCAACAGTGAACCCGAAACGCCATTCCCAAGCCAACTTAGTTTTTATTACCAAGGCATAGGCACTCAAGGAAGCCGCTTCAGACGTTTATTCAATCAAGCATTAGCCCCAAGAGGCGACGATGTCGCCAGTATTTTAAACCGCGCAATAAACGACTTTAAACAATATTACGCTGTGGGCGATCGGGTTTTGCTAACGGGTTTTAGTCGTGGTGCAGCATTGGCAAGGCGTTTTGCAAAATGCCTTGAGCCCTTAATAAGCGACAATGTTTTTTTATGCGTATTTGATACCGTGGCATCTATTGGTTTTTCAAAAGTGACCAAAGCAACACGTGGCGCTGAACACGTTATTTTTGAAAACTACACCCTAGCCAGTAATATTAACGCAGCCCTGCATTGTGTTGCGCTGGATGAAAAGCGCCGCGCGTTTGAGCCAACACTCATAAACAAAGCGCCCCATGTAGAAGAGGTATGGTTTGCGGGCGCACACTCTGACGTGGGTGGCGGGTATTACCGTGATGGCTTAGCCGACATTTGTCTGCGTTATGCTATTGAGTGGTTAATAGAACAAACTATTTCACTTAACCTTCTGACCAGTGCTGATATTAATTACCATAGTTTACTGCCCGATGAGCACCGTAATTTAATTGCCCAAGACGATGTCACTGTCACCCCCGATCCGTTGGCGCTTAGTCACCAACAAAATTACTTTTGGTTTAATCCTTTATTTAAGCTTGTTGACCGAGAGTGCTGCGTATTGGTTGATAATGAGCAAAGTGAACATCCTCCCACAATTCATTACACCGTGGCAGAGCGTATTAACCGTTTAACCAGTTATCGCCCTGAGTCGCTAAAAAGCCTTACGTATGATGTGCTCTACAGTGATGACAGCCGCTTAACCTTCAACGGCTTAAGCCCACATATTGCGCTTGATAAACAAAACATGACCGTACTCAGTATTGGTCAAAGTAAAGATGTATTTGTTTATGGCGCCGAAAAATATAACCACACCGGATTAATGTTAGCGCAAGGGGCGACCTATCGGTTTACGCCTTATCCTGATCAAACTTGGTATGACGATGGCATTAGTTGCGGCCCCGCGGGTTGGCATCGTGATAACGTGCAATTAGGTGTAAAAGAAATTCCCATGGCTGTGCTTGAGCCATTTAGACGCTTAGCGCATGCACAGTGGTTTGCACTTATTGGCGCGATTGATGACAACGATGAGCATTTATTTGAAATTGCTGAAGGTGCCGATATTCGCATTACAAAGTCAGGCGAGTTTTGCCCATTTGCGAATGACTTAAATCGTTTTTATGGTGCCAATGCCGGACGTATCAAGTTGCGTGTTACGCGGTTAGGCTAACTCACTGTGTTTTATAGGAACTGATTATATCGGTTATTGCTTGCTTGTTGAATTGAATCGCGTGGTTAATAGCCTGTCGTTCCTCCTCGGAGAGGCTCAAGTCGCTTAGCATAAAATAAATATAATCGTTATTAATAATATACGGATGAATTTTTACGTTGTTAGCCTGATGTTGTTGAATCAAGCTTAAGCCTGCTAGTTCATCGTCAATAAAAAAATCAACGCGTTTGGCCACCAGCATTGCTAAGCGCTGTCGTAATGATGGGACAGTAACAAACTGATCTTTATATTTTTTATTCGTACTTAAACGTGTCAATTCATCGCCATAATAACTGCCGCTATTGGTAAGAATAGTTTGTTTATGGTCGAGTAAACCTTTTAAGTCTTGTGATTCCAAATGGCTGTGCGGATACCAAAAAAGACGCATAACTTCGTTACGATAAGGCACTGAAAAAGTACTAAAATCATCTCGCTGCTGGCTGTAGCTGGCTGCGGGAAGTAAATCAACAGTGCCATGTTTTAATTCAGCAAATCCACGTTTTGACGAAGGCATTACAATAAATTGACTGCAAAACCCCGCTTCTTTTAACACCAAGTCAGTAATCTCTATATCAATCCCGGTGAGCTGATCATTTTGGCTAAAAACATAGGGTCGCCACGATTGGCTCACCCCGACTTTTAAAACCCTATCGCAGCTAAACGCTTCAGTGCTTAACGCAGCAAAAACCAATAAGAAAAGCACTTTCATCGTCATCAACACACCTGTAGTTTAAGAGCCTAAACTCATCACTCTTTTAGTATGGTTCATAATAGGTGAAACACAAAAACTAAGCGAGGAGGAAAGTGAGCAATTAAAATAAGGAAAAGTTAGAGATTAGACACTAAAAAAGCAGCCCGAAGGCTGCTTTGTAGGGAAATCACATTTTAATAAAATACACTACATGTAGCTAGGTAGGTTTAAAGTGCTTTCCATACATCCACAACGCCGGGCTCTTCTCCTTGAGTCCACCACTTCGCTTCGTATTTTGTACCTTGGTGAACGACTTGGTCGCCCCCGTTGTAGATACCAACAGCTTGCCAAACCACATCACCATTACCGTCTGTTGGTTTTGAGCTTGCTTCCCACGGGCCACCTAAATCAGGACGGTTTCCTTGTGTCCACCATTTTGCAGTATATTCAACACCGTTATAGATTACCGTGTCACCGCCCACATAAATGGCGGCTTCATCCCATGTTGTATCGCCACCCGGTGGGTTTGTTGTGCCAGAGTCTGTCACTGTCACGTTGAAGCTTACCGATGTCGTAGCTTGTGTGTCAGATACCTCTACCGTTACAACATAGCTTGTATCGGCATCAACGCTGCCCGCTTGCAAACTAATATTTGCACCTGAACCCACCAATGTTAAGCCTGCAGGCACTGTCCAGTTATAGCTAAGTGCATCATTATCTGCATCTGTAGCAGACACAGATACCGCAACGCTTGCATCTTCAGCAACGGTTTTATCTGAAATTGCAGCCACAACAGGCGCTGAATTGCCGCCCGTACTTGGCGCCACAACATTCACTGTTACATTACGGCTCACCACGGCTTTACCGTCGGTGACCGATACCGTTGCTAGGTATTGCGCATCACTTGTCACTGATGGCGCAGCAATAACCAGTGTATTTGAGTTTTCACCCGTTACAGACAGCGCGGCGTCTGCTGTCCAGCTATAAGTCAGTGCATCGTTATCGGCATCGGTTGCTGATGCAGCAACTGAAACAGACTCACCGGCGTTTACAGTTACGGTGCTTGATACTGACAGCACAGGCGCTCTGTTGCTAGGCTCTGTAACCGCACCACCTAAACCTTCGTGCATCGCATTCAGGATATCACCATTATCGGCATCGATTTCCCATGCAAATAATCCCCCTAAGTCATGTTGATTAACATAGTTACCCTTTGCAATAACAGAGGCAGGGCTGTCATACGTAATCAATTTACCTGTAGAGCGATTCCAGACATATGCGCCTTTTGCTTGCTCATCGTAGCCCACTTCAAAGCCATTAATACCGGTGCCTGCTGCGCCGATCATATGTGCTTTTATGCCTTTATAATCAATAACACCGTCTTCCCAGACGCCTTGCGCAGTGCTGCCTTTTAAAGGACCCGCCCCTGTTGCAGTCATAGGGTTACCATCAATAGTCGTGCCTGCTGGGTAAACCCCTTCCCAACCACGACCATACATCGCTGTGCCCACAACAATTTTCTTCGATGGAACATTTTGCGCAAGTAATAACTGCACTGCGTTATCGGTGGTGTAAGCAGGTCCTTTGTATGGTACGCCTTGGGCGTCAACACCCGTGCCATCACATTGACCAGGGCGGAAATGCGATGAACAGTACAAGGCGGTTTGATGGCCTGTTACTCCACTCCACGCGCCGTAAAAATCGTACGTCATGGCAAAAATGTAATCCATATATTGGCTAGCTGCTTGGTAATCAACATCTTCAATTTTGTCGTAGCCTGCACCAATTGCTGATGTTAGCTCATATTGACGACCAGTCTCGGCTTCAAGCTCATCAAGCATAGCTCGCAGCTCTTGCATTAATGCCACATAAGCAGGGCCATCTGCAATTGGGTCACCTAACGCCGGATTAGCACCGTCGCCCCCAGGGAATTCCCAGTCAATATCGACACCATCATAGAATTTCCATGTTTTTAAGAACTCTTTCATTGATGCGACAAACGTGTCACGGTTTGCTTTATTAGTAAAATATGCGAATGGGTCAGATAACGTCCAACCGCCTACAGATGGCAATATTTTTAAATCAGGGTAGCGTTGTTTTAGCGCCATTAATTGTGAGTAAGTACCACGGATTGGGTCGTCTGCACTGACACCCGGAAGGGCTTTTTGAATCGCTGCCCACGGATCATGAATAACGACTTCAAAATCTTCAGAGCCCGCACACGCAGTATTTAGCGCGTTTTTAGGGCCTCCAGTCAGTGAATCATTCGGACCACAAATTGGAATAAAACCATATAAAATGTGACTTAAGTTTTGTGCAGGAATATTTGTGACATCGTAGTCACGCCCATAAATACCCCATTCAACGAAATAAGCCCCTGTTACCAACCCTTCTTTTGTACCAATGTCTTTATTATTGGGATCGTAATCCATGGGTAATGGGGCTAAGTGCGCACCGTCGGTGTCGGCAATAACAATGGGTTTGCCTTCACTGCGCGCGCATGTTGTGCCACCTTCACAAAGCTCAACATACAAAGTGTGGCGACCCGCTTTATCATAAGGGAAACTAATCACTCCGCTTTTAGTGCCCGCAGCCAAAGGGCCTTCATTTACCAGCATATTGTCAAAATACACTTTGTAGCTATCGCCACCATCACCGCTCCATGCATTCCACTCAATGTTAATCGTTACTTGATCAACACGTTTAACGAGGCTTTTATACGAGCCCGTTCCTTCAAGGTTTACTTCAACAAACGAGTACTCTTGCGGTTCCCAAATAATGGTCGGTGTCGATGGTGCAGCATTCGCTGCACTGGCACATAATGCAACACCAATGGCTGCGCTTAATTGTTTTATATTCATGATTCTCTCTTATCTATTTTTATTTAGCTGTTTGCTGTTATTGATAAAGTTTGAACTACAAAACTTTAGATTTTTGCCCATACTTGGCTGGTACTCGGTGTATCGCCCTGAGTCCACCACTGCGCACGATAGCGCTGTCCTTGATAGGTCACCTCGTCACCGCCTTGGTAGGCTTTGCCGATGTTCCATTCGCTCGATGCCGAACCTGATTCAAGCTGCCATGCATCACTGCTGTCGGGTTGTGCGCCTTGGTTCCACCATTTCGCACTGTAGATCCCGCCGTTAAAGCTCACTTTATCGCCGGTGTTATATTGCGCACTGTTATTCCACGCGGGCGCATCGGGGTTTGGCTCAACCACACTGCTATTTAGTACCGTGACCGTAAAGCTGGCTTCGCTGGTAAGCATGCTGTCAGATACTGAGGCCGTGACAGTAAAAGAGGTATCTGCATCGACTTCTGGTGCTATTAACGTGATGTCGGCACCCGCCCCAGTAAAGCGAACAGGAGCCGGTACATTCCAGCGGTATGTTAATGCGGTTTGCTGATCGTCAAAGGCATGTAAGTGCACATCTGCCGTACTATTTTCATTCAGAGTGATATCTTCAGGTTGATGGATAATAGGGGCAGTATTTTCAGGTGCGGCTTTTACGCTCAGTGCAAAACTGTAGTTGGCGTTTGTTGCAAACACCTGATTGGTTAATATATCGCTGGCATTAAAAGCGATTGTGCCACCAGCATCTTGCACACCAATGCGTAGTAAATGGCTGTAATTCAGATTAAGCAGCTGAGCAAACTCTGCTTGCCAATTAGCCTGATTATCGCTGGTGACTTGCATTTGTTGTGTAAACAGCTCTTGCCCTGTTTCATCAAACAAACGCGCAGACACACTGTCACCCACTTCGGCATTTTGACCTTGGCGCACAAAATACGTCAGTGCAGACCATTCACTCGGATCCGTCGGTGCAGTGTCTGTGACAATGGTAATATCGCTACAATTATAAAAGCCCTCGCCACCTGCATCATCACGCTGCCAGCGAGTATATAAAATAGCGTCGCCACGGCGCTCAGCAGGAATAGACACGCTCATTTCATAGTAACGGTCGTTATTATCACCAATCACAAAATCAAGATTGCCGTATTCCTCAACCAGCTCTAAATCGTCCCACGTGAGAACGTCTGTGGCGCTATCAAATCCAGGCTTTGTCAGATAGAACTGCCAAAAACTTGGGTTATGAGGCGTACTTGCTAAAAAACGCACTAAAATATCGCCATTCGCGTTGGGCACCACCTCGGTACGTTGCCAGTGAGCTGAGGGTAAATCCATGCCTCGTTTTTCACTGTCGCCTGCCGCACATAAACGGCCATCGGGCACACTGTCTTTTACCGCTGCTAGGTTGGTGTAATCAATCGTGTTCGCTGAATATTCAATATCTTGCACAAACTGCACATGCCCTGCCTCTGCAAATGCTGCACGGCAAGCAAGGTTAGGAATAGCGCTACCATCAGCGGGCCACCAATAACCGCCGTCTGCCTGACAAAATGCTTGGCGAGCTTTAGGGCTTTCTAAAAATCCGTGGGCATTCACATGGCTTGATGCACAGGCAAGCAGCATGCTGGTTGCCACTGCCGATAAAGACAATGCCTTCGATTTAGTTGTTTTCATTGTTGTATTCTCGCTGTAGAAATGCGGAGCACATTGCGTGCCCCGCTTTGTTGAGTTAAAGCGTGCAGCTCACAGTCCAATCAGCTGATGTGCCTGGCTCTGTGCTTGTCCACCACTTAGCTTCGTAAATCACATTGTTGTGATTCATCAGATCACCGCCAACGGCATGGCTTGGGTTACCAGCCCAGTCTGTTTGCGGCCAATTTGGATAGACCGCAATGCTGGCGACATCGACACCGTCACACGTTGCATCGTTACCCTCTGTGTCACCGCCATTATCACCACCATTGTCACCGCCTGGGTTTGTGGTGCCCGGCACGGCATCAGGAAGCATTGGGTACTCGTATTTAAATGCGTAGGTTTTGCCCTCTTTTTCAATAGTGAAATTAGTTGGGCCAGTAATAGGCATGTAATACATGACTTGTGCATCAACGGTTTCACCGGTGTTAAAGGCTTTTTCAATTCCACCCCACTCATTTACAAGAGTGATTGAAAAGCGATGGAATTCATTCTCATAACCACCAATATTGTTGCCCGCAGCATTCGAGCCATTTGCCTCAACCGCCATACCGAGCTTTTCTTGCGCATTCCAGTTCGACTTGAAAATGGCTGACGTCGATACCGGCACATCAAAGCTAATTTTCGCGCCGCTTAAATCAATATTTGAGTTATTAGTAAATGAGAAAGTCGGTGAAATTGGGTAGTTATCATCACCAATCGGGAAGTCTTTAACCGTAAAGCTCACATCTACAGCTTCGCTGGGCACGGTAAAATCAACATTGCCTTGATGTGTGTCGTATGCCACACCGCTTTGATTAAACTTATCGTAAGCCAGCGTCGTTAAACTTGACCCCATAAAGTACTCGCCTTTTGCCGAGTCGTAATCAAAGTCACCCGCCAGTTCCCAAAACATGATGCCACCTAAGCCATTGTTGATAACGTAATCAACTTTGGTTGCCATCGACTGTTCATCTTCAATTGATAAGAACACCTTTTTATCTGCGTTCCATAACCAAGGCGCCACGGCAACATCATCGTAATAACGTGTATAAGTGCCCGTTAAAACATCATCTGTGTCGGTATCTGGCGTTAAGCCGTAGATTTCAAGGTAAGACGGATTAATCCCGTTTTCTAAGTTTTTCGCATGCCATAAAGGATTAGAACCTGCAGGCATTTCTTCACCTACATCGTTCTTGTCATGCCACAGGTTATCAATGCCTAGCGCACCATTGCCGCATAGGTTTTTCTCACCAACCCCGGTGCCTTTTGCACAGTTAGATTGATCAGGTAACGCAGCTTGTCCCCACAGGCCATGTGTGCCACCCGACACATCTTTAAAACCACGCGTGTAATAAGGAATACCAATATTGATGCGACCCGCTGACACCGCGCCACGGAAATAACGTACAGCCCAATCGGTATTTAAGTAACCAATGCCTTCGAACTCAGCTGTTGTATACACGCCCCATTGTGCAAGCTCTGAATCAAGGCCAGTGTCATACAATGCTGCGTTGTGACCTACGTGTGAGTTCCATGCGCCATGTAAGTCGTACGACATAATGTTCACGTAATCTAGGTACTTCACGCTTTGGAAAGTTTCCATACCACGCAGTAAGTAACCCGAAGACGGTGATGCAATCGTGAGTAGATAATGCTTACCTGCTTTTTCACCCGCAATATCAAGCTCTTCACGCAATTTTTGCATCAGCACACGATACGAGGCATTTAAGCCTGCTCGACGCGCATTCGAAATAGCAAAATCATCAGGATGGCCCGAATCATTCATCGACGATGGGTATTCATAGTCAATATCAACCCCATCAAAACCATACGTTTCAATGAATTCAACGGCGCTTTTCGCAAACGCATCAATACCAGCTTGGTTTACCGAGCCATCGGCATTCGTTGTCATTGTGTAAAAACCACCGCTGTTTACGCGCGTGCCATCTGCACCAAAATAACCACCGGTTTCGGCCCAGCCACCCACAGAGATTAATGTTTTTACATCTGGATGCTGTTTTTTAAATTTATTCAGTAGATTAAAGTGACCTGTGTAGCTAAAGCTAGGATCCATTTCGGCCCCTGTTACCCCCGGCCAAGTCATATTTGTTGCGGGGTTGCCCGCAGCATTCGGATCGCCTATCGACACCTTGTTATTGGCATCAACGTGCGCAAAGGCGTAGTTAATATGGGTAATTTTGTCCCACGGAATATCATTCACTAAATAACTCGGTTGACCATTTGCACCATTGCGCCAGCTAGTGAAATAACCAATCACACGACGCGGATGATCAGCGCCCATTTTTTCACGGCCATTGCTGTCATAAACTGTACAATACGGTGTATTCACACCCGGTGTTTGGTATAAACCGTGTGGCTTACAATCAGCACCTGGCGGCGTCGCTTCAACCACATTCACAACGTGAGTGGCAGTGCCAGTTGCGCCTTCATTGTCTGTCACGGTTAACGTAAAGGTAAATTGACCCAGTGCCGGTGCTTGCCATGTATAGCTTGATGACGCGCTACTTGCCTGATAAACAGCGCTGTCATTTTCTGCCAAACTAAGCCCAGTCACCTGACCATCGCTATCACTGCCCGAAAGTGCAAATACAATATCAGTACCCACGGTAACTTGACTCGCTACAGTGCTAAATTCAATGCTTGCTGTCGGCGCTTGATTACCCGGTTCGACAGCATCAGACACACTCACCGAATGTGCCACCGCTGTTGATGTAAGCCCTAACTCATCCGTTGCAACCGCACTTATTACATGGCTTCCGACGGTTGCCTGCCAACTTGTTGAATATGGCGCACTGCTTGTAACAGCCACCGATGTTCCATCAACAAAAAATTCAACACTCGCAACTGTGCCATCAGTATCAATGGCGCCAGCCCCTATGACAACGCTGTCACCAGTGGTAAACAAAGAACCCTCAGCAGGGTTTAAGCTTGTTACTTGTGGTGCTTGATTCTCACTGACAGCGCTGTCACAAACACCCAATAAACGCCACTCTTGATCAACACCGGATGTCTCCACGGGGTTAGTCTGTGTCCACCATTTAGCTTCATAGGCACTGTCTTGTGCTTGCACCTGATCGCCACCGACATGTGTTTGGCCTTGCTGCCATACTTCTAAGTTACTGCAATCAATTGCAGCCTGTGCTGTAAAGCCAAATACACTGAGTGACAGCGCACTTAGTTTAAAGGCATTTTTTATTAATTGATGTGAGCTCATTCGCTCCCTCCGCCCAAGGTTGTTATAACAATTATTTTACATTTCCAACCTAAAAGTAACATAAAAAATAATCAGGTCAACCTCTAATTTACCCAATAAAGGTAAATGCATTCTTATTTTTACTGAAAAATACCGTTAATCTCTGTCAAAACTGATAAAAATTATTGAGCTGCGACTAAAACTTGCTCGATTCTACAGCGTAAAAATGAACACAAAATTAACAAGTTTTTAACCTTGAAGCGTACGGCTTACAAGGCATTTAGAATTTGGCGAGGGAAAATAGCGGTAAATAGCGTTAATAAAAAATGTATCTTTTTTGGGTATATAGCGAATAAATTAGTTTTATTGTAAAAACATATATAAAAATTGTGTAAAAAGTAAACGCGGTGACTTTTTTAGAAGATGTTTGAGATAAAAAAAGCAAACAGCGGGTGTTTGCTTTTATAAAAAATCCTATTTGATCACAACTCAATTAAGCAGCGATTAAATAGGACTCTCGTCCTGCATGTTTTGCCTTACGCTGATACGCACCTTTGCCTTTTTTAGCTTTTTCAACTTTAGCCTGAAACAGCTTAGAGGTAACCAATGCAGCATAGGCATTGTCGTTAATTACGCCGCGGCCAATATCAACTTGGCTTTGGTTTTTTTGTTTCTTTTTGCTCATTTTTTACTCCTCATGAATGTGTCGCGATTGTATACCGTTAATACTGCTACGCAAGTAGTTTTATTAAAAATATGGCTCTTTTTTCACCCTTATTTTGTCGTAATTTAAATCAATGGCTGCCATGCATTTTTGCCATTTTTATGGTTAAGCGTGTTTTTTATTTGCATTCACATACCAACAACTGGCAATACTGATTAAAACAACCATAGTTATTAAAAAATAATGACTAAGAATCAAAAAGAACAACAGGATCATAATGACTGACTTACTGTTAATAGCCTATATTTTCCTCATTGCAGGCATTATTGCCGTGCCAATAGCCACCAAGCTGGGACTCGGGTCTGTACTGGGTTACCTACTGGCTGGTATTGCTATTTCTCCTTTGCTAACCACCTTAAATGTGGATGTGATTGCCATTCAGCATTTTGCCGAATTTGGTGTGGTGATGATGCTGTTTATTGTTGGTCTTGAGCTTGAACCTAAAACACTGTGGTCAATGCGCAAACAACTAATAGGTCTTGGCGGAGGGCAAGTTTTATTAACCAGCGCAGCATTTACTGCACTGGCTATGATGTTGGATCACCCGTGGCAAACAGCTCTCACTATTGGCTTAATTTTATCGCTTTCTTCCACGGCGATTGTGCTGCAAACCCTGTCAGAGCGTGGGTTATTAAAATCAGACGGCGGCCAAGCATCATTTAGCGTGTTACTCACGCAAGATATTGCGGTTATTCCCATGCTCGCATTTATTCCATTATTAGCCCTACCAGAGCTGGCAACAGGAATAACAAGCACCAGCAATAACAGTCATACAGGGCTTAGCCTCGTAGCAGGGCTTGAAAGCTGGCAAGCAGCCTTAGTCACATTAGGTATGATTGCGCTTGTGGTGTTTGGCGGAAGCCATCTCACAGCCCCACTTTTTAGGTTTGTAGCACAAGCACGGCTTCGTGAACTCTTTACCGCCACGGCGCTATTTTTTGTTATTGGCATAGCATTGATGATGTCGTTAGTGGGCCTTTCACCCGCATTGGGCACATTTTTAGCAGGCGTGGTGCTTGCAAACTCCCCCTATAAGCACGAGCTCGAAAGTAATATCGATCCTTTCAAAGGATTACTGTTAGGGCTCTTTTTTATCACTGTTGGCGCCAGTATTAATTTTCAGTTATTAACTGATAACCTCGCGACCATTGTGCTTTTAACGGCGATACTGATCCTTACTAAAACAGCGGCGTTATTAATACTTGGGCGACTGTTTGGCTTAAAAGGAGCCGCCCTATGGTTACTGGCGCTAGGGCTTGCTCAAGCCGGTGAGTTTGGGTTTGTGCTATTAAGCTACAGCGTGGGCAATCATGTGCTTCCATCGGCTTTGGCCGACCAACTGTTATTGGTTGTCACACTTTCTATGTTGTTATCACCGGTATTATACATTGTGTATCAACGTTTCATTGCCCCTCGTTATATTGGCGAGCAAGCTCACCGAGAAGAAACCTTTCCTGAAGATAGCCACGTCATCATTGCTGGCTCTGGTCGTGTTGGAGGGGTTGTCGATTTAATCTTAAAAGCGGGCGGCTTTAATACCACCGTAATTGATTACAATTACAAACAGCTTGATCGATTAGAGCGTGTCGGGATCCGCAATTTTTTTGGTGATGCAACAAGACCCGACTTACTCAGCGCCGCCGGAATAGACAATGCAAAATTACTAGTTGTTACACTTGATGATGCCGAGCAAATAACCAAACTGGTTCGCTATGCAATGCAAAACTATCCGCACCTTCATGTTGTTGCGCGTGCTGTAGACCGCCATCATGTTTATGACTTGTGGGCATACGGGTGTCGCGACATTATAAGAGAAACCTACGACAGCTCCCTTCGCATGGGTCGCAGCGCATTTGAAGCACTCGGCATTGAGCAACAAAAAGCACAAGAGCTGGTTAATATCTTCAGCGAATTTGACAAAGAAATGCTGCGCTTAGCCGCAGACGCCTACGAAATAGGTGTGCCATTTGAAGAAAACCACGCGTACATCGACTGCATTAGTAAACTACTCAACGAAAAAGAGCCTGAGATTAAACAGCGAATGCGCGACATATGCGAACGGGCTGCCAATAGTTCAAAACAATAAAGGCTTACACGTAACAGCGGTTTTATGCGGTATAACTCAAAGTGAATTAAACCGCTGCTATACGCTTTGCTTTACCCCAGCTGCGTTTTATAAATGCAGGGCGCTATACGTATACCATTGTGCTTAATTAAGTATTATTGCCGATAGGTATTCACCTTCGCAAAGACAAAAAAATAGCGCCTTTCGGCGCTATTTAAACTTCATTTCAATATAGGAATTAAAAGCTAAAACTAAGTTTTGCATAGTAGGTCATGCCATCAAAGCCATAAGGCAAGGCACGTACAGGGTACTTAAACGCTTGGTTAGTGATAAAATCAAGTGCTTCATCTTCGCCTAACTCATCAGGGGTCACGTCGAAGATATTATCAATACCTGCCGACAGCATAAGCTCATCAGTTAACTGATAACCCACGTTAATATCAACTAAAACCGCAGACTCTACCGTACTGGTATCTTTAAATTCGCCTGTAGGTGAAAGCTCATCTGGTAAGCCAATATGGTCATTACCAAAGTACTTAACGTCTGTTTCGCCATAATAATTAAAGCGCAACATACTGTTAAAGTCGCCACGATCATATTCAAATGTAAGCGTTGCACGCTCACCTGGTTGACCATCTGTTAAAAAGCTACGCTGCAAATCATCCAGTGCAATCGACTCAGGGATCCCCTCTGGGGCATTAACATTATCAATTTCGGTGTCGTTAATATTACCAGCAAACGTTGCTGAGAAATTACCGTCGTACAAATCAGTACGGTACGAGGCAATAATATCAACCCCTTTCGTGGTTGAGTCTACCGAGTTTGAAAAGTAGTTCGCTTGCTGTGCGCCAGTGGCGTTCAATGCAGCCACAGCCGCAGGGCTAAAGGCAACATCATCCGCAGACATTAAGCTGCCAAGCGTAATGCGGTCTTTAATTTCAACATGATAAAAATCAACGGTTAACGACAGTTCACTGCTCACGTTATAAACAAAACCTGCGCTTAGGTTCTCTGAGCTTTCAAGGCCAAGGTTATCAACGCCCAGTGCTGAAGGAAAATCAGATCCCGCCGTTGCAGTAAATGACTGCAATAATACCCCACCCGCACCTAAGTTAGTGGTGTAAGCCGTGTAGGCACTTTGCTGTAATGAAGGCGCTCTGAAACCCGATGAGATTGCACCACGCACTGCAAAATCATCAGAGATTTCATAGCGTGTCGCTAATTTACCAATGATGTCGTCACCCGCATCAGAGAAATCTTCATAGCGCAGTGCCGTACTCACTTGCCATGCATCTGTCAGCAAGGTTTCAGCATTGACATAAAATGCATAGCTGTCGCGGCTTTCTTTGTTTGATGCCTCAGGACGAAGGCCGTTATAAGCCTGAAAACCACATTCAGCAAATACGCTGTCATCGTTTACCGCTGGGTAAGAAGTGTCTGTATTAGCAAGGCCGCACGCATAGGATGCTTCTTCGCCTGGGACAATTTGATAGTTTTCTTTGCGGTACTCAGCCCCCACCGACACATACACAGGCTCACTGCGGCCAATATTAACAACGCCGTTTAAATCGGCATTCACGGTGGCTTGATCAAATCTAAACCCGCCCGAATACCCGCCTCGTGGGCCCGCATTAGCAGCAATATCTGCATCACTCGCATCTGGGTTATTAGCTACATATTCAGCCGCATAAGAGGCATTTAAGGTATTTTTTGAAGTGAAATCATAGCTATTTTCACCGTACACAGCAGACACATCATAACCCCAGTCAGGGTTCAGCTCGCCACGCAGACCCACTGCAAATGAAATATCTTCGGCTTCGTTGTCTATACGAGGTAAAAAGCCATCGCTGTATACTTGCACCACATTCTTTGCGGCCTGATTATAGTTACGGTAAAAACCATTACCTAATGCTGTTCGGTTTGAATAGCCACCAAATGAGTAAAGTTCAGTGTCACCCAGCGGGAGTGCCATATTATAAAAAAGTGACGTAAACTCGCTGTCAGCATTACCTTGCCCCCAGCGGACATCGTCAGATAATGTGCCAGCAGGAACATCTAACGACCCACCCGTATCACGCTCGGCTCTATTAGTGCCATCAGCATTACGGTATTCAGCCGAAAAATTAATAAACCCCCCTTCGTCGCCTAAATCAAAACCACGATTTAAACCAATCGAAATCGTATCGCCGTCGCCTTCGCCCGTACTACCTGCTTGCACATAGCCCGTTGTCACACCGGTAGAATCGTTAAGTGATAAGTTAATCACCCCTGCAATTGCATCAGAGCCATATTGCGCCGCTGCGCCATCACGCAATACTTCAACCCCTTTTAATGCGCTAAGCGGAATAGCGTTCATGTCGGTTCCCGCTGCACCCGCGCCCACAGTGCCGTTTAGGCCAAAAATAGACTGATTATGACGACGTTTACCATTAATAAGCACCAACGTTTGATCTGGCTGTAAACCGCGCAGAGTCGCGGGTCTAAATAAATCCGACCCATCTGACACTTGCGTACGAGAAAAGTTAAAAGACGGTGCGGTCGCTTGTAAACTTTGGCCAAGTTCAGTGAAGCCCCCTTTATTCAGGGTATCAGCATCAATTAAATCAATAGGAGAGCTTGATTCGGTCGCAGTGCGGTTTGCTACTCGCGATCCCAAAACTGAAATTTGTTCAATATTTTTATCAGCTTGAACGTCTGTTGCTTGCTCAGCAGCCTGCAATGAAGTCGCCGACACAGCGACGCTGACGGCAATAGCCAGCATACTAAAAGAATGTGTTGTCATGTGAATCCTGTTGATATTCTGGCTTTTCCAAAGCTAAAAAATAAAGCGCCCCACAGGGAGAAACAAAGGAAAAGCATTAAGCACGTGTTATAGATTTATAAAATCTTAATTTTGAAAGCTAACTCAAGCCTGCGAGTTAACCTTTACAAAACATCCTATCAACAAAAAAATGAAAAGAAAGAAAAATTAGCTACGACTTAGGTATAATTATACCTATTTGTACTATTAAGTGATTAAAGAAAGGGGTTTTGATTATTTAACGAGCAGAAATAAGCAAGAAAATGCAACTACACACTTATCTCTGCTATTAACAGGATGAGGTTATTCTTGCTCTATCATCGCGAGTTTTTCATCTTCAAGCATCAGCGCCATCGTTGCAATCTCAGACAAGCTTTCATCTAACGCGGTAAAAAAGGTCGCAAAACCTTCTCCTAACTTATCAGGCTCGGGGTGATTTGCAAGCGCCTGATCCCACATGGCTAAGGTTGTGAGTAAATCAAGCGTTGCTTCAAAATTATCAATAAACAGCTGACCATCACCTGCGTTGTCATTCTGTTCATCGGCTTTCAACAAAAATTGTAAATCACTATGCCAGATATCTTGGTTAACAATATAGGCTGCAATATAGCCACTGCAAAAATCTTGCAATGCTTGGCTTGGCTCGTTGGCTTTCACTTCATCTGGGTATAAATGTACGAGTAATTTTTTTTGCTCAACTTGTGCTTCCGTTACATTATCAAGCAGCTCAATCATCGCATCACGAGGGGCTGACTCAGTCATTAACGTGTTAAACACCGTTTCGTCGCCGTCGGCTATGTAATTAGCCAATTCAGACTCGCCAAAAAACTCAGAACACGCTAACAAGCCACTCATAAAACCGATTACTTGGTCTAAACTAACCTGCTGTGTTTCGCTTTGACTTGCGAGATAATTTTTAAATACATCTGCACTTTCTTTATTAAGCATATTGAGCCTTTATATTTTGCCTTTGTTAGGGTGTATTCCTACACTAGCGAATCCACATTTTTTTGCAACAACTTAGATATTGTCAACAACTTGCCTTACATGACTGAGGATCGGAAACACACAGCTAATACGCGTTCCCATACCTTGTGTACTTTGAATATCAATCCGACCTTGATGCTCATGCACAATAGCGTATGCCATGGTCATGCCCATACCGGTTCCCTCGCCTACAGGTTTTGTGGTGTAAAAGGGATCATAAATTTTAGCCATTGTTTGCTCCGACATTCCCTCGCCATTGTCTTCAATATCAATGTAAATATGATGCTCAATCTCATACACCGACACCGTAACCTGTGCCTCTGAGCGATTACTGTCACATGCTTGCTTGGCATTTATTAAAATATTAACGACAACTTGGCTTATCGCAGGCAAATTACACCAGCTAATCGAAATAGGACTGTAGTGGGTGTGTAAGTGGTAATCGTTTAACTGATTTGCCAACAGTTTTACGGCACTTTTCACCGCGTCAGTCATATCGGCAAATTGCTTTTCGTGCCCTTTAGGCCGCGAAAAATCGAGCAAATTTGCAACTATTTTACGGATCCGTTGTAAGCCTTGGGCAGTGTCGCTAATTAGCTCAGGCAAGTCGTTGGCTACATAATTAAATTCATGTTTTTTATTCAGTTGCGTCAATTGCTCAGAAAAAACATCTCTTTCAATGTGTCGCTTGGCAAACTTGTCACATGCACTAAGCAACTCACTAAAAAAATCACAGTAATCTTTTAAACAGTCAACATTACTAATACTGTAAGCCAGTGGATTATTAATTTCATGCGCAACACCCGCGCAAAGCGTGCCAAGTGTTGCCATTTTCTCGGCCTGAATAAACATCGCCTGATGATGCTCTAAATCAGCAATTTTTTGTTCAAGTTCACTGTTTAATGCAACCAACAGCCGGCTTTTATCTGCTAACAATTGCTCCGCTTGTTCACGCGCCGCTTTTTCTAGTAAATAGGCTTGTTTAAAATCACCCATTTTAGCCTCAAACTTAGCTCATCTCTTATAAAACCTAGCACAAGCCCTAATTTAAGGCTATGTTATTGATTAAAGATGATTCAAAGCAATGTGGTATGGCAAAACAACTTAATAAAGAACATATTCAGGTTTTATGCATTGATGACGATGAAATTGTTTTACGCACCTTAGTTAGGTTGTTAACGGCAAATAATCTTTCGGTTAAAACCAGCCTTTCGCCCATTGAAGCACTAAAACTTTTAGACAGTTTCACCTTTGATGTGATCATTTGTGACATGCGCATGCCCGGTATGGATGGCGCAGACTTTTTTGCACAAGCAATCAACATTGCCCCCGATACACAGCGTATTTTATTAACCGGCTATTCCGATATCGACAATACCATTGCCGCTGTAAATAAAGGAAAAATTCACGCTTATATTCAAAAACCTTGGCAAAATGAGCTGTTGTTACGCAACATTCATGACGGTATCGAAAAAACCTCTTTAAAACGTAAAAATAAGCAACTTGAGCAAAAAATTAAAGCCCAAAACAGCCAACTAAAAGAGCTCAATAATAACCTTGAGCAGATGGTTGAAAAACGCACCCAACAAATACGTAAAGTGCTTAAACAGCTTGAAGAAGCAAACGAACGTGAAAAACACGAGCACCGCACAACTTTCGAGATTCTATATAATTTTATCAACGCCAACCCATACCTAGATGGTATTCAAGCGCAAAATATAGCGAACACCTGCAAGCAAATTGCGCAGGCACTTGGGTTAGATAAAAAACACATAGAAATGGCCGAAATGGCAGGCTATTTAGCGCAAATTGGCTTATTGGCAATGGAGCCAGCCCTGTATAAAAAGCCCACGCGTGAATTAAACGAAAATCAAAAAAAGCTTTTTTATACGCACCCAAGCACGGCGCAACTTATGTTAATGCCCGCAACGCATTTACACGATGTATCCGAAGCCATTTATTACCAATTTGAGCAATACAATGGCAATGGTATTCCAAAAGGATTAAAAGGCGCCGATATCCCGATAACCGCCATGATTTTGGCTATTTCTCGCGACTTTTGGCAAGCCGTGGCTCAAGTCAGTTCGCTGGGAAACAGCAAGTTCGAAAATGCACTGGGGCAATTACAACTTTACAGTGGCACCTACTACCATCCTAAATTGCTCGAGATTTTAAGCGGATTAAAAATTAGCTGCGCCAGTAACCAAGTCGTTGGCAGCATGAAAATCATTAATGCAAACGAGTTAAAAAACGGCATGGTGCTTGGGCATGCCCTGAGAAACTACGACGGAATTTTGCTCTTACCTAAAGGGCATGTATTTGGCCCTAAATCGATAAGTAAGTTACAGCAGCTCGAAGCGAAAAAACCGAATCCTTTCAGGATCATGATCAAAAATTAACGAATAAAGTGATCACTTATTATCGCTACTTCGTTACAATGTGATTTATATTACTTTTACTTCTAAAGGAGCGATCAGTGTCGCGATTTTCCGCTATAACAGATAAGCCTCATGATGGCCGATTTAATAAAAAAACCGGTATCTTATTGACCAACTTAGGCAGCCCTGATGCCCCAACCACAGCGGCACTCAGAACCTACTTACGCGAATTTTTATCTGATCCACGCATTGTCGAAATCCCGCGCTTCATTTGGATGATCATCCTGTATTGCTTTGTACTCACGCTTCGCCCAAAGCGCTCTGCTGCACTTTATAAAAGTATATGGACAGAAAACGGTTCGCCATTAACGCATATCACACGCCAACAAAGCGAAAAACTCGCCGCAATTTTAAAAGAGAAAGGCCATCAAGATACCGACGTTGTTATGGCAATGCGTTATGGTAATCCATCGATTGAAGCGGGGCTTGAAGCACTGCGCGAAAAAGGCATTACCCGCGTTATTGTGCTGCCGCTTTATCCGCAATACTCAAGTACAACGATTGGTTCAACGTTTGATGCTGTGTCGAACGTATTACGAAAATGGCGCTGGGTACCCGAGCTTCACTTTATAAACGGCTACCACGACCACCCTATTTACATTGATGCGTTAGCAGCCAGTATCAGCGAAGATTTAAATGCCCATGGCACACCACAAAAACTGGTATTTTCGTATCATGGTATGCCAAAACTATTTTTAGAAAATGGCGACCCTTACTACTGTTTTTGTATGCAAACCACGCGTTTAGTGTCAGAAAAGCTAGGCTTAGACAAAGACTTAGCGGTGACCACGTTCCAAAGCCGTTTTGGTAAAGCAGAATGGTTAAAACCATACACCGATGCCACGCTTGAGAGTTACCCCGCACAAGGCATTAAAGATATTGCCATAATTAGCCCTGCGTTTAGCGCCGATTGCTTAGAAACATTAGAAGAGATAGAAGGCGAAAATCGCGAAATATTCGAGCATGCAGGCGGTGAAAAATACCGTTATATTCCTGCACTTAATACGCGCGATGACCACATTAACGCCATGTATGAAGTTATTAAGCCTTTGCTTAAGTAATTATAGTTAGGCCCTAGTTACTAGGGCCTAATTGATACTCACACGCTGCCTTGTGTCTCGACCACCAAAATACGCGCTTCACCTTTTGGGTGAGCCACATGCTCAGTGCCAACACTGGCATAAAAGATATCTCCGGCATTTAACAGCTCAGCGCATACTTCACCCTGTTGCTTATAAAGCATCTCAACCTGACCACTTAACACCACAAACACTTCTTCACCGTCGTTGGTGTGCCACTTGTAAGGCTCATTCGTCCAATGCAAACGGGTTGTAATGCCGTTCATTGTGGCGATATCTAATGCGCCCCATGCACGGTCGGCAGTAAATTCATGACTTCGTATTACTTTCATTTGTTACTTTCACCTTTAATACTAATTTGTTTAATTAAGTGATCTATTTTGGGCAATATAAGCTCGTTGATAACTGGGCAAACATGTCGTTATTGAGGTGTTCTCGGCAATTACTCCCGCATTGCTCTGCCTCCAGCCTCTTGCATCCATGCAGTCGTAAATCAGACATTTTTAACACAGCTTGCGACAGGTTTAATCCCTCAAAATGATTAAGCATCATTGCGGATTAGTTTAAATAGCCCCTAATCTTTGCGTGTCATCACTAAGGTTATTACCCCTGCAACAATCCCCCAAAATGCCGAACCAACCGTGAACAAGGTCAGGTTTGAAGCCGTCACTAAAAATGTCACTATGGCTGCCTCGGTATAATAAGCCTCTGTTAACGCTTGCTGTAAACTACTGGCAATCGTGGCAAACAAGGCTATACCCGCTAATGCTAAAATAAGTGCTTGCGGTAAACTGGCGACTAAACCAACTAATGTCGCAGCCAGTAACGCCATAATGATATAAAACACACCACCAGCAATACTTGCCCAATAACGCTTATCGGGATTTTTATCGGCTTCGGGGCTCATACAAATTGCCGCAGTGATCGCCGCAAGGTTAATCGAATACCCACCAAATGGCGCGATAAACACATTTAAAAGCCCCGTAACATTCAGAGCAGCCGAGACCGGAGCCTTATAATGATGTGCTTTTAACACAGCGATGCCCGGTAAGTTTTGCGATGTCATCGTCACAATAAACAGCGGTAAGCCCACACTGACCATGGCATTTAAATCAAACTCTGGCGCAATAAATGTAAACTCGCTTAATTTCCATTGCCAACTGCTTGTATCAATTTGTCCGGTCATTGCAGCCATTAAAAAGCCAACCACAACAACGGCTAACATCGCAAAACGGGGGAAATAACGTTTACCACATAAATAAACAGCCACCATCACGCCAATCACTAAGGGCAATTCGTTCATAAAATTGAACACATCAATGCCAAAATTCACCAAGACACCCGCCAACATAGCACAGGCCAATTGACTGGGAATTTTGTTCATCATTTTTTCGAAAATACCGGTGATACCGCATAAAAACACCAACACCGCCGAAAACATAAACGCCCCAACAGCTTGGTTTAAGGTGTAGCCTTGCGCGCTTGAAATAAGTAATGCAGCGCCCGTGGTCGACCACGCAACCAAAATGGGCACTTTATAGTAATACGACAATGCAATAGAGCTTACTCCCATCGCAAGCCCCAGCATTAATACCCAACTGGCCACTAAATCAGGGGTACCGCCTAACACCATCACTAATTGATATATCAATGCAATTGAGCTGGTAAAGCCAATAATCACCGCCACTAAGCCCGCGGTTGCTCGACTGATCAGTTGACTCATAAAGGGGAGACTCCTTGCAAAACATGCAGATAAAAACCTACCTTATCGCAAGAAGCACACGTTGACACTGTACACTTTTGTAGTATTTGAAGAGTAATTTACTATACAGAAGGCCACCTAGTCGCGGTGGCCGTATTTGTGCATCTTTCGGTTAAGTAATCACTAAGCGGCAGTTTGATCAACCACTTCTTCGTTTACTTCTTTCGCTACGGGCTTGTCAAAAATACCTAAGCGGATACGAATAAAGTGCAAAATTTCTTTTGCGACATCAATGCCCAATGCACCTTCTAGGCCTTCAAAGCCTGGGCTTGAGTTTGCTTCACATATTTTAAAATGCTGCTCGTCAAATAATAAATCAATGCCCGCTACATCGAGCTTTAAAACGTTGGCCGTTTGTGTTGCAAGCCACTCAATTTCGGGGGTAATTGGGAATGACTTACCTGTACCACCCGCACTGACATTTGCTTTAAAGTTTTTACCCTGCGAGTTGCGTTCCATACATGCAACGGCACGTCCACCGATAGTAAGTACACGCAAATCACGACCGTGGCTCGACTTAACAAACTGCTGCAAAATAATGTTTGCTTGTGGGTTTGCAGCCTCGATTAACTGCATAAGATCATCAAACTCTTCTTTCGACTTTGATAAAAAGACACCACTGCCTTGCGACCCCGATAACGTTTTGATCACCACCGGAAAACCAATTTGTTTTTCAACTAAATCAATATTTACCGGAAACTTTACGAGCATTGTATTAGGGGTTGGTAAATTACACTCAGCTAAAATTTGCTGTGCAAATAACTTGTCTTTCACCGTTTCGATTGACTGCGAGCTATTCACGCAATACACACCTAAACGCTCAAGGTGGCGAATAATAGCCAAAGCAAAATACGTTGTGCTCGCGCCCATACGTGGAATAACAAAATCAGGTAGTGCAACTGATTGACCATCAATCAAAATGCTTTTGCCATCTTCGCGGGTAATGGTTAAATCAAATTGATCAGGCGAAAAAACTTGTAAATCAATGCCCTCTTCTTTGGCAGCTGCAAGTAAACGCTCAACTTCATAGGTTTCTTGCTTTAACAAGCCCGAACTGTCTTTATAAATGATCCACCCACGCATGGTTAGTACCTCTAGTCTTGGGGTTTAAGTGACAAAAAAACGCGGATTATGCGCAGCATTGCAGCCCGAGTAAAACAAATAAATTTTATCGTCACGATTACCAAAAGCAGCATTGATAGAACAACTATTGACCATTAAGTTAATTTAAGGTAAAAACTTACATTAAGTTAACATTAAAACCCGTAAGAGAAACATGTGAACAGGACGCTTGCATTAATCTTCATTCTTCCAATCAGTGCATTTGCGCTTAACGAATGGCATATTCAAAGCGATGGCTTTATCTCTACGCCAAGCGCTGAAAAGCCTGTTATAGCATACAAATCAGATGAGCAATTTATTGCACCTCAGCCTATTGTTAACTTAACCGCGCCCCTTAATCAGCTTTCAAACAAAGCGCACGACTACTTGTACAAACAAAGGCGCTTACCTAAAACGCTGAGCGATACCGCATTTAGTGAATTTGATATTGAAACACTCAAAACCTTAAAAACCGGTGATCAGTATATTTTGAAGGTAGACGAATACCTAAGTTACACCGTCGAAATTACCGACATTATTGAAGCCAGCAACGGTGATCGCAGTGTGTTTGGTAAACTAAATGATCACGCACAAAACTACCATCAAGCCGTTATGACCCTGACAGAAAATACCTTACACGGGCAGTTTAATGCGGGTAACGAAAACTACCAATTTGAAAGTTATGGCAAGTATGGTTGGGTAACCAAGCTGTAAGTGACAATATTCAAGCAACAAAGGGCGAGTTTGTAGCCGCGGTTTTACATCGCACTACACGCTCGCTCTTTGCTTTTAAGCCGCGTATTACTTGTTTAACACTGGCCACAAAGTCGCGCCATCGCTGTCGATAGGGCTTAAAATTTTCAGGCCTAATATATTTGCAATAAGCGGATACACATCTAAGTTACTCACTTCATCAAGTTGCATACCGTTTTTAAACGCAGGGCCGGTGGCAATAAATGTGGCGGCCATATCATCGGTGTATGCGTAACCATGGGTGCCTAAATAAGGCGCCATTTTGCTGTCGGTGAATACGCGCGGTGCAGTCGTTTGTAAAATAATATCCCCCACACGCGTAATGCAGATCAGTTAAGGAAAAACCAATAAAATAAAGGGTTACAGCGATGATTTATAAAAATCTTACTGAAGCCCTTTTGCTATATGGTCTTTAGCTAATTTTGTCCCCACCTGCTTTAAGCAGCTTTAACTGAATAA
>NZ_JACDWU010000123.1:0-42652 GCF_016464045.1 Pseudoalteromonas sp. bablab_jr011
CGTTCAATGCGAGGATCGGTAATTGAATTAAAGTGTTTCAGAAAAGTAGCGCTCATATTTTACGTGACCAAGGTGATTATTATGCCTTGATCTGATCACTACATATTCTATAAGTTCAATTTATAATGATCTTGCCGTGTATTCAAGGTATTGCGGAGCAAACAAATTTACTTGCTCTGAATGCAGCCATTGAAGCCGCCCGAGCGGGGGAGCAAGGTCGTGGTTTTGCCGTTGTCGCCGATGAAGTGCGTGGTCTTGCGCAGCGTACTCAAACCAGTACCGAAGAAATACGTAATATGATTGGGAAACTGCAATCAGCAACGCAAGACGCTAAATCATCCGTGTCGTTAAGTATTGCAACCAGTGAACAAACGGTAGAAAAGTCGACTAAAGCAAACGAAGCACTTAATCGCGTCGCCAGCTCGCTTAGTGCCATTGCTCAAATGAGTCACCAAATTGCAATTGCAGCGAAGGAGCAGCTAGATGCAGGTGAAGATACAGCAAAACGTATTGTGACCATCTCTGATACCGCAGCACAAACAGCCAATGTATCAAATCAAGCACACACTGCGACTGATTTAATTAAAGGCCTCACCACAAACTTAGAAACCGAAACAGCTAAGTTTAGCTAATGAGTACACTTAACGTGTTATTTATGTGCATTTGTCATAATGAGTTCTCAGTGTGTCAGCACATTTAAAACAACACAGTACATGACACTAAAAAGCCCAGAAAACAACTGGGCTTTTTATTATTGATTACTTAACTAAGGCCTGAACTGTACTAGGATTTAATCTGTACCAAATCAAAGTCAGCCATCCCTGGTACTATTTTTTGCAACCGTGACTCGGTAACATCTAACGAGTTCAAACACTCACAATACTCAGAGGCTTTCATTTCAAGTTGCTCTGCTTTCTTTTGGAGGGACTTATCTATTTCTTTAGATATAATATCCATACGCTGTCCCATGTCGTTGATGCGGTCTTCAATATTCCCTTCGCGAGATTTAAAGGCATCCCCTAACGAAACTAAAATAGCGCCTAATGAACCATGCACCGCTGAGTGAATTTTTTGACTGATCTCTTTGGTAAAGAAATCATCAATTTTCGATAATGATTGCGGAGCAATAAAGAAAAAGTCATCACCGCGCTTAAATTTATCCATCAACGCGCGTTCTACATATTGTAGTTGAGTTTTTAATACTTCAGGCTCTTTATCAGACATCCCTTCAACAACTTGTTCAATTGCGCTCAACCCTAAATTCACACCGTCAGTGGCCAGTTCAACTAATTCTGGCACCGTATCTCGGATACCAAGACTAAATTGCTCAACAACTTTGGTTTCTTCTGGATTTAAATCAACCCAATAACCACGAATAAACAGCTGGTTATTATTATTAATTTGCACACGAGTTTGGCCTTTATCAACAATACGAATGACATCGTCAGTAATAATTAAGCCATGACTTAGCTCGACCTCACATTGTTTTTTTTCTAACGAGGCATAACTAGAAAAGCTAGAGAATGCAATGGCCGCTGCCAATAACGAGCGAGAGAGTAACGCCATATACACCCCAAAAAGACAAAAAAGAGAGGCCGCTAGATTAGCAAATATCCAATTTTATGCAAGTAAAACGCCAAGGCCTAACGTCGCTTTCGCTATAGCTCAAACGTTCATCCATGGTAAGGCTTGGCGTTTTACTTTTTAGACTAATCAGTTAAATTGGCGAGCCCGGAGGCATGGGTAATGCCTTAAAGTTATCCGGCCATTTCCCCGTGTCTAAAAATTGCGACACCTGCTCGCTCAAAAATTGCTTAAATGCACTGTTCCCTACCGAGGCACTGCCTAGCATTGACTCTTGCTGATAACTTTTTGCAAGCTTTGCCAAGTAATAACGAAACTGCGCTTGCACCTCAGGATCAACCTCATCACTGGCAACTAAATCAGCGAACTGCTTTGCCGTTAACAGTTGTACACGCTGAGTTATTTTACCCGCTAGGCCGTCATCCATTTTTTGCTCAAAAATTTGCTGATACGTTTGTGCTAATAACGCATCTAACCCATAAAACGCATCGCTTCTGGCGTGTTGTTGTGCCAAACGGTTAACACGTTGACTATTAAACAGTAAGCTTAAACTATGTGTCGCCGCCACTTCGGGAAGTGCCATTGCATCAAGGGTCAGTCCTGTACGACCAACAATACTCTCACGTGATTTTGACTCTCCGTACGCTTTTGGCGGAATAAGCGATAATATCGATTCAGGCAAGACAAGATTATCAGCCTTAAGCGTTTCAAGAAGCGCATTAACGGCTAATTGTTGCGTTTGTTTTGCAACCACCTGTGCACCTTTAGGTTGTGAGCCATTTCGTACTTCATATTCGTAGTTTACGCCAGCTACGAGCTTTACTGCAGCTTCAACTTGATAGCGGTGGAACAAATATAACGGCACTAACATTTCCTCTAACTGCGACAATGCAGTACCCGTTTTAATATTATGAATGCCAAAACTAGCGAGTGCTTGTTTGCGCACAGCAAGTACACGCATTAATTCATCACTGGGCGAACTGCCATTATCCCAAAGATGTCCCGTAGGGTGTGCCCCACCTTGTGCCCGAGCATCACTGTCTGAGATGAACTCAAGACCTTTACTTTTGTTTTCGGCAAGAATAGCAGCAAGCTGCTTTGTTTCATCTTGATTGCTAAAATCACTGTAGCCATATTTAACGACTTGAGTATCCCAAACGCCCATCCCAGATGCATAGCCGCGACTAACATCCAATTTACCGTGCTCATTAAAACTTAATAAAGGATGCGGGTAATCCATGACAGAGGCTCTGTCGCCAACAGACGCTGCAAAGTTGTGAGAAATACCCAGTGTGTGCCCTACTTCGTGCGCACTGAGTTGACGAATACGGTCAAGCGCCATCGCATGTAAACGCGTTGCCACTTCATTTCCTTCTAAATACGGGGCAGCTAATGCTTCTGCTAGTAAGATATCTTGACGTACACGCAATGAACCAAGAGTCACGTGGCCTTTAATTATTTCACCCGTACGTGGGTCAATCACTGAACTGCCATATGACCATCCTCGGGTTGCTCTATGCACCCATTGAATCACGTTGTAACGCACATCCATAGGGTCAGCATCATCAGGCAGCACCTTCACAATAAAGGCATTTTTGTAGCCTGCTGCTGTAAAAGCATCGTTCCACCATTTAGCCCCATCTATCAGTGCTGTTTTCACTGGCTCAGGCACACCTGGATCTAAATAATACACAATCGGCTCAACGGGCTCACTAACTGGTAAGCTTGGATCTTTTTTAGCTAAACGGTGACGCGGGATATAACGCACATACATGGTTTCATCCAGTGGTGCCGCATAATCTTTATGTTCAATACTCCAAAAACCAGCCTGCGGATGGAATTTACGCGGCGTGTAGTTATCATCGGGCAATTTAATTAAAGAGTGATGCATGTGCACTGTCAGGGCATAAGGGTGCGCACTAACTTGACGAACATACTTACCAGGGTTGCTACCTTGAAAGGTTAAAACCGCTTCAAGCTCAGTATTTTCTGGGAATGCGTTTGAGCGCGTTAAATACACCGCACTTCGATTGGCGTCAACATTAAAACTACCCTGCCCCCGAGCTGCTAAGCTGCGAGTAACGCCATGCACATCACTTAATAAGTAAGGAGTGTAATCAATTAGGGTGGCAGAATCGGATTGGGCGACAACATCAAAGCCGGCAAGAATACTTGACGCGAATGCCTCTTTTATACTTTGTTGTTCAGCGACATTGGTAGTGTTAGCGCGATAATACGTATTGAGTGCACGTAACATGACTTTATCGCCAAAACGCTCGAACTGCACAAGGTGGGTATTGCCAAGTTGCCCTCGGTCTAGACCAATATCATTCGAGCCAACGCCATACGGCAAGCTTTGTTGTAATAAAAACGGCTGCGTGAGTTTATCTACCTCAACATAGACTTTGCCGTTTTCAGTGTCGTAATAAAAGGAAAAGTAACCTGAAAAATGTGTCATTTTTTCAGTAAAATCATTTATAGACTTAATTGCTGCGTGTGCTTGGGTTATCATAGTAAGTAACACGGCTAAGAGCAGGTATCGTAGTAATGGTATTTTTTGCATAATCTTATCTTTGTTATTCGCGTTTTAAATACTGTACAGGTATTAGGCAGTATAAAGTATCGCCGATAAAAAACAGCTATTTAAGACGAAATTCAGCGCTTGCTAAGACATTCTCTCTCACACTAAAAAATGTCTAGCTACAACGTTATCAGGAAAATAGAATGCGTAGACTCCCACCGGTATTGCTAGAAGATGGCTGCCCACGAGAACTGATTTCATTGATCAGAACGGTTCTTGCGGCATGTAAAGAAATTTCATTCCGTGTTGGCCAAGGCGCCCTTTCTGGCGTATTAGGGTCAACTCTTGATGAAAATATTCAAGGTGAAACACAAAAGAAGCTTGATGTCCTTACCAACCAGCTTTTAAAAGATATCTTATTAGAATCGGGCTACGTAAAAGCCATCGCTTCTGAAGAAGAAGATTTCACTGTAGCAGGGAATCCGGACGCAAAGTATATTGTGGCGTTTGACCCGCTTGATGGTTCATCAAATACCGACATAAACTCCTTAGTTGGTACTATTTTTTCAATAATGGAAGCCCCTGAAGGTGCAGACCCATCTGACCAAAGTATTTTCATGCAACCAGGTAAAAACCAAGTTGCGGCTGGTTATGTTTTATATGGCCCATCGACAGTACTGGCATTAACAACGGGTAAAGGCACTCGCTTTTTTACGTTAGATAAAACACACGGTACCTTTTTATTAACAGAAGACTTTGCCAGTATCCCTGAAGAGACCAGTGAGTTTGCAATTAACGCCTCTAACCAACGTCATTGGCAACCGGCTATGCAAAACTACATTACTGACTTGATTGCTGGTGATACAGGTCCTCGTGGACGCAACTTTAACATGCGCTGGATTGCCGCAATGGTCGGAGATGTTCACCGCGTGTTATGTCGAGGGGGGATTTTTACTTACCCTACTGACACAAAAGATCCCAATAAACCAAACAAATTACGTTTACTATACGAAGCAAACCCTATGGCAATGTTAATTGAACAAGCTGGCGGTATTGCTTCTACCGGCACTGAGCGCATTATGGATATCCAACCTAATGCCATTCACCAACGTGTCGCGGTGATTTTAGGTTCCAAAAACGAAGTAGAAACTTGCTTGAGTTATCATAAGTAGCGACAGCTATTAAAAATAATAAAACCGTGTTTGTTAAAGCAGCACGGTTTTTTATTACTCACTCCCGGTTGTGCAATCACAGGGCCAACAAAAGTTACTTAATAAGTGCTAATAACGTAATCAGCGTCTCTTTATTCAGCTCGCCCATTTGCTCAGCATTACTCAACGCAAAAATAGCCCCTTCAACAGCACTTTCATCGATATCTTGGCGTGACTCTAAAACACTCGCCCATAATTCTAACTCATCAATATCAATTTCATTGCTGATCACACGCTCTAGTACATTACAAAAAGTTGCTTTTGTTAGTGTATATATAGCGCCTTGATCATCTGCGGTATTAACGATTACAGCCACAGCTTGCTCGCGTTTCTTACCAAAACTCGCAAACTGACTTAGTGCGTCTAATTTATCCATTTGCTATGCTTACCTATTAATATCAAAAAATTACTTCTAGCCAATGACCATCCTTAGTTGCTCACAGTGTAATGCGACACTGACATGTCGTGCCGACGATATAAACGCATGCTGGTGTAATGAGTTACCTGCTATTTTACCACTTGATGACGCCGCAACATCCTGTTTATGCCGTGATTGTACAATTAAAAAGATAAATCTATTTTTATCTACGCTATATGAACAGCCCCTTGCACAGCAATTGGCTTTTGCAAAACCCTTTTCGCATCATGGAAACTTAATAGAAAATCTCGATTACACAATGCAGAACAACTACATGGTATTTAGCCGCTGGTTCTTTTTAAAGCGTGGTCATTGCTGTTCCAATGGCTGCACTCACTGCCCATTTACCGATAAATAACAGTAAAGTAGAGTATTTATTCAATTATTTTGCATTTAATTGCAAATAACGCATGACCACAAGAATAAAAATACATTATAATTGGATATAAATTCACTTAATATCCCTTATTTATTGCTTAAACTATTAACTTAGTGTGTTTTTTAAGCATAATTTTACTGTAACTTTATCGGAATCAAACATGAATACCTTTAAGCCTGCTCTACTTGCCAGTGCAATTTCTGCGGTTTTAATCAATAGCAACATCGCACTCGCTGCTGATGATACTGTTGAACTTGATAAATCAATTGAAACTATTCAAATCACTGCAACGCGACGAGCAGGTTCAGTACAAGATGCGCCACTTAATATCACCGCTTTAAATGGTGATGTAATTAGCGATCAGAATATTGGCGATCTTGAAGATGTTGCACGCTGGGTACCCGGTTTAACAATTTCTGACCAAGGTGGTCGTGAAGGGTCTCCGATCATTGTACGTGGTCTTAATACAAATACCTCAGACCGTATTTCTGACAGTGGCACTGTTGCAACTTATGTTGGTGAAATACCGCTCAGCATCGATTTGCGTTTAACTGATGTTGACCGTGTAGAGGTCCTCATTGGTCCGCAGGGCACCCTGTATGGTGCAGGTACTTTAGGTGGCGCAATTCGCTATTTATTAAAGCAGCCAGAACTTGATATCACTGAAGGTAAAGTAACCGGTGATGTATTCAGCATGAATGAAAGTGATGGCACTGGCGGTGAGTTTGGTGTGGTATTTAACACCCCACTCATTGACGATAAACTCGCATTACGTGCCAGCTTGAACTATTACGATAACCCAGGTTACATTGATTACACCCACGTGGTTAAAGAGCCGGGTGTGTCTAACCCAAATCCTGACTTTAGCGACAGTAGCGACGTTAATGCGAACCTTAAAAGCGTCAGTGACGTGAACGATGAGCAAATTACCACTGCCCGCTTATCACTGCGTTGGTTAGCAACAGAAACAGTTGATGCAACGCTTAACTACTTCTATCAAAAACAAGAAAATGGCGGCAACTCAACATCGCAATACGGCTCGTTGGCTGATAGCAGTGCTTTGCAAGGCGTATCAGGTAAATACGACAATGTCGCGCGAGTGCTTGAACCTGGTGAAGAAGAAAACGATTTATTAAGCTTAGAAATAAAAGCAGATCTTGGTTTTGCTGAACTTGTTTCAGCATCTGGCTGGTCAAGCTACGAGCAGTCGGGCCAACGAGACCAAACAGACCTACTCTACGATATTTGGTCTGGCTATGCTGATTTCCCTGCATTTGTTGGTTACACGCACGATACATCAGAGCGCGATAATTTCACTCAAGAGCTGCGCCTCGTATCAAACAGCAGTAGTAACCTCAACTGGATTGTCGGCGGTTTCTACAACAAACTAGAAAGCCACTCTGATGACCGCGAGTATACGCCGGGTCTTACTGAGTACTGGGGGGGTGGCATTTTAAATGTAGAAGAAGATCTTGAATACATTCTCATTTCAGATAGTGAAACCACTGAAAAAGCTATTTTCGGTGAAATTGGCTACAGCATCACTGATCAGTTTGATGTCACTTTAGGTGCGCGTTTTTATGAATATGACGTATCGACTACGTCGGGCTCTGCAACACCACTATATTCAGGCGACTTTGATTCACTTGATAACCTAGTAATGGAAAATGTCAGTGCAAGCGATAGTGGTAACTTATTTAAGTTTAATGCTAATTACACGTTTGATAATGGTATTCTTGCTTACTTTACCGTCAGTGAAGGTTTCCGTATTGGTGGTGGTAATGGGATTGCACCATGCCCAGACGTATTACCAGAGCAACAAATTGTTTGTGCACTTCCAAACGAAGAAGATTATAAACCGGATACCACCGTTAACTACGAGCTTGGTTTTAAATCATCGTGGTTGCGTAATCGCTTGCACTTTAATGCCGCGCTGTTCAACGTTGATTGGAAAGATGCGCAAGTCGGCAGCAGTACTGTTAACGGCCAAGAACTTATCACGTCAAATGCAGGCTCTGCCAACTCAAAAGGTGTTGAACTGTCTACCCGTGCCATGATCGGCGACAGATGGGCTGCTTATGCAACCTACGCGTACGCTAAAGCAGAGCTAACTGAAGATACACCTTATTTATTTGGTGTTCTTGATGACAAACTTGCACACTATCAAAGCTACTATGACGGCGCAAAAGGAGACCGTTTACCGGGAGCACCTGAACATCAGTTTTCATTTGGTCTGCGTTATGAGCAAGACATCCTCGGTGATAAGTTACTTAGCGTAAACTACGGGATTACAGCCCAAAGCGATGTAATCACAAAAGTAGGTTTAAAAGCCGACGGTGAAATACTGCCAGGTTACGCTCTTAGCAATTTATCAGCAAAAATTACAGGCGATATGTGGTCAGCAACCTTATACATCGATAACCTTTTTGATAAGTATGCATTTACCTCTGTACGCCGTGATAAGTCATGGGCAGGACAGTCTCAATATGCTGAGCTAAACAAAGAGTTACCTGAGTTACAACGTGTATATGGCCACTACACAACAGCACCCCGTACTATTGGCTTAAAATTTAGTTATAACTTTGAGCTATAATTAGCCTATCTCATAAAAGCCTTGCTGGTTTACCGCAAGGCTTTTAAGATGAACCATGCTTAATAGTACTCAACACGCGCTTCGCACACATATACATCAACTTCTAGCGAATAAACAATTAGCTGAAGCCCACCAGCAGTTAGTTTTACGCCTGCAGCAAAACCCGCATGATCACGTTAGCTACTTTTTACTCAGTGAAGTAAATACAGCTGCCGGTGATTTAAATAAAGCGGTTAAGTTAATTGAAAAAGCCCTCAGTATTGAGCCTTTAAATATTTATCATTTAAACCTCGCTAAGCACCTTATATTGCGAGGGGAGATAAGTCGCGCCACTGTTCATTATAAAAGTGCAATGGCAACACAGCATTACAGTGCGTTGGAGTTAGATACACTCGCCAACATTGCAACTCGCTTAGGCTATTATGATGATGCCCTTACATTTCAACAATCAGCCTATCAACTTGATAAGCAAACACCTCAAATAAGCTATAACTTAGCAGTGGCCTTAAAAGTTCACGGCCTGTTTGGCGAAGCTAAAACACTATTAAAGCAGCTTATTACTGAACACGAGCACTATTATCAAGCCCATTATTCACTGGCCGAGTTGAACAATACCGAAGAAGCTAAGCAGCACTTAAACGTGTTACAACCCCAAGCTCAACGCGTACATACAGCGAGTGATCAACAGGCGTATTTCCATAGTCTTGCTTTAAATTATGAGCATTTAAACGACTACGAGAATGCATTTAAGTACTTTACGCACAGTAAACAAGCTATTGCGCAACAACTTAACTATCAATCACAGCAACATCGTCAGTTTTGCCAAACATTAATGAGACACAGCACACACAGTCAATTATCCCCTAGTAACTCTGACTTTGCCCCTGTGTTTGTTGTAGGGATGCCGCGCTCAGGCACCACTCTCGTTGAAAAAATACTTAACCAAAGTGATGAATTACAAGGGATTGGCGAACTGAATGATATCGCACAACTCATGCAACATGGCACACAATCAAACCGTGTTATTGATAGTGAAATGTTCGCCAAGACTTACGCTAGCGCTGACATTCACCAAACAATAACCCACTACCAACAACGAGCCGAAAAACTCAGTAACACACTGCGCAGTTGTGATAAACAACCGTTTAATTTTTACTATATTGATTTTATTTTAGCGGCTTTTCCTCACGCCAAAATAGTGTGTATGCAACGAAATTGGCATGATTGCAGCGTAGCCAATTACAGGCAGTTATATAACCCGCAAAGTGTCTTTCACCATTACAGCTTTACATTTTACGATATTGTCGCCTTTCACCAAGACTACACCGCTTTAGCGACGCACTTTGCCACTAAGTACCCTAAACAAGTGTATTTACAGAGTTACGAGCAGTTAGTCGAAGAGCCAATTAAACAAACCCAAAAGCTTTATGCATTTTGTAACTTAAATTGGCAAGCAAGCTGTTTGGCATTTTATAAAAATAACGCAGCATCAGCGACAGCGAGTAAAAAGCAAATTCGCCAGCCACTTAACAAAAATAGTATCGGCAGCTGGCATAACTACGCTGCATTTATTGATGCGGGCCTTTTTCAATAGGTAAATCGTGACAAGCTCCCCACTCACTCCATGAACCATCGTAAACCCGAAGGTTAGTATAACCACACTCATCCGCACACAAAGCAAGGGCACAGGCCGTCACTCCTGAGCCACAGCTAAATTGCAGCTGAGTGTGTCCATTTACATGTGAGTTGAACAATGTGTGTAATGCATCAAGAGACTTAAGCTCCCCGTCATTCAATACATCTGACAAAGGTAAAGAACGACTACCCGGAATATGACCACTGCGCATGCCATCACGTGGCTCTGCTTGCTCGCCAGTAAAACGAGCTGTAGGCCTTGCATCTAGCGTGATAATACTCGTATCTGAAAGTGAATTTAGTACCTGTTCTGCCGTGATAAAATAATCTTTACGGGGCTGTGCGACAAAGTTACCTTTTGTTGTCGGCGTGTAATACTCAGAATGAACATCAAATCCCTGAGCCAACCACTTTGCTAAACCTCCACTTAAGACTTTTACGTTATCAAAGCCCATAGCCTTAAACATCCACCATGCCCGTGCTGAACTAAATAAACCTTGGTCTTCATAAATAACAACACGTGAATTCTGATTAACTCCCGCGACTTGCATGTGTTCGGTGAATTGCTCGCTACTACACATCATACTTGGGACCGGATTACTGTTATCAGCCAGTGTATTTTTAAAATCAAAGCGCTGTGCATTCGGTAGCATAGCGGCTGGAGCGTAGCTGCCCTCCTGACCTGGGCGAACCATACCCGCATCAAAAATAACCAGATCCTTCGCTGTCAGGTTATTATTTAACCATGAGGCTGAGACTATATTTTTCATTTAATTCCTGTTTAGTCATAAGTGTTTAAACGCTGCAAACGCAATTCATCAAACTTTCAAATTCTGGATGTATCTTTTATTCTAAATGTTAGAATAAAAATTAGAAAAGGTTAATTAATAGAAGTCATGTCAGTTCCTATATTTGTCATTAACATGCAAGGCAGTGAAAAGCGCTGGAAAACACTCAATAATAGACTTACGAACATAGGTATCAGCGCCGAGAGGTTTCCTGCGACAATTGGCAAAGAACTCACTAAAGAGCAATTAGATGAGTGGTATTCACCGCAAAACAATAAACAAAAATATCATCGTGACTTAACGCTAGGCGAAATAGGCTGCTATGTAAGCCACATGCGTATATGGCAAAAAATGGTCGATGAAAAAATTAATCATTGTTTAGTGCTTGAAGACGACCTGTTTATTGAAGAGCACCTAATATCAATCATAGAATTATCAAGTTCGCTGCATGGTTGGGATCTCATTAAGCTTTCTGACAACAGAGATTTTCCGTTTATTGATAGCAAAAGCCTTCAACATAATTTCACACTTGGTAATTATCGAAAAGCCCCAAATGGCACACAGGGATACTTAATAAG
Organism: Pseudoalteromonas sp. bablab_jr011; assembly: GCF_016464045.1. Classification (NCBI taxonomy): domain Bacteria; kingdom Pseudomonadati; phylum Pseudomonadota; class Gammaproteobacteria; order Alteromonadales; family Pseudoalteromonadaceae; genus Pseudoalteromonas; species Pseudoalteromonas sp. bablab_jr011. Next base: position 11,708 of record NZ_JACDWU010000123.1, read on the forward strand.
TTTACCTGGAGCAAAAAAATTACTTACTCGAAAACCCTTCTGCCGGCCTGTCGATGTGGATATGCAATTCCATAGCGAGGTAGGGCTGCAAATGCTAGGTATCAAACCCTATCCAATTTCAGAAGACAGAAGTTTTGAAAGTGATATAGTGATGGCAAATTCTGGAAGGCACTCATCACGATCCACATTCCTTAGGAACCTAAAGTATAGAATTAACATGTATTTGCAACGAAAAGTGAAAACTGCAGATATTGAGAAAATAGTTATAACGAATATATAAAAACGGATTGTTGAAGCATATTTAAATACTAATGAAAAACTTATCAACTATAAATAACCTCTCAATCAGCGGAAATGTACTAATTGTATTACCAAAATTTATTGGTGATGTTGTCAACTGTACCCCTACAATCGGCATATTAAAAAATCTTTATCCACAAAAACAAATTTACGTTCTTGCTCGTCCTCATCTAGTTGATATTCTTGCTAGAGATGAAACAATCCATGTTATCAGTGATGAAAGGTTTAACAAAAACCAACCTACTTCTTTATTAGGCCAAGCGAAAAAGTTAAAAGAAAAGAATATAGGACTAGCAATCATACTCCGTAATTCTCTTTCTGAAGCACTACTATGTTACGCAGCGTGTATAAAGTTTCGTGTTGGTTATGCACAAAACGGCCGCTCTCCACTCTTAACACATAAGTTTAAGCTGAATAAAAACCACCATTATATTTATCGTTATTGTCGCTTAGTCAATGAAAGTCACGGCGAGCCTTTCTCCCAATTTCCCAATACCAATTTACATTATAAAAAAAGTAACTTGATAATTAAGAAAAGTGAAAGCAAAAATATTGGTATTTATTTTGGCGGGACAAACAAAGGACACCGTCACTATCCTGTAGACTTAGCAATTGACGCTTTGCAAAAAATAAATGCTGAATATAAAAGTTGTCATTTCTATCTTGTCGGCGATCCAACTGAAAAAAAAGACTCAGAGCTTCTAACTTCTCAGCTTCAACAAGATACAATCCATATCACTAACTTAGTTGGTAAAACATCACTTATTGAAATGGTTGATGTAATTGCTAGCTTAGACTTGCTAATATCAATCGATTCTGGACCAATGCATATAGCTGCAGCTGTCAATGTTCCTTTCATTGCCGTTGTTGGTTTAGGTACTTCACCTTGGAGCACGGTTGCTCCAAAACAAAAAAATTATATTGCCTTAGTCGCCAATGGTCAGCAACTTAAAGAAAGTGAATTTATTCGCGATATAAAGCCTGAACAGATTAGTCATGCCGTGACTCAGCTTATTTAAAACGAGTAATAGCAACTCGCTTAATTAAGTGGTCTATTTTGAGACAATAAAACCTCGTTGATAACAAAACAAAAATTTCGTTATTTAGTGGTTCTCGGCAATTGCTCCTGCATTGCTCTACCTCCTGCATCCATGCAGTAGTAAATAAGAAATTTTTAACACAGGTAGTGACGGGTTTAATCCCTCACAATGATTAAGCACTATTGCGGGTTGGTATCATATTTAACCCCCCTCGAAACAAAAAAGCCAAGTGCTCTTTTAGCAAACTTGGCTTTTATACGCTACATCAGTGCGTCACTTACGAAAGAATACAGCTTAGCCCTGCTTAATTAAGCCGTACTCTGTATCTAAAATGGCAATCACTTCACTGCGTGGATCACTTGGAATAGTGATCTCTTGGCCAATGATCTTACTTGCAATACCCACATAAGTATCAGATACCTCAAGCATCACAGATTCTGGCAAGGTGTAGTCTTTTGCAAGCTGCTCACGCTCATCCATACGATCTTTGTTTAATAACACATCACTGTCAGGCACATTATTGATTAATAACTGACGGAAGCCTTCTTTAGAGTTTTCGATAATTTTACCATCGCGATACGCTTGCCCATCCCAAATACGTGATGAATCAGGTGTACCCACTTCGTCGATGTATATTAGTTTGTCAGAACCATCAACGTCTTCAACGTAACCAAACTCAAATTTCGTATCTACAAAAATTTGGTCAAGTTTAGCAAGCTCTTCGCTGATTAATTTAAAGCCTTCAACCAGTAACTGTTCGTACTTCGCAACATCATCTTCCGACTTAAAATTAAACACTGACAAGTTATTAGTGATGTTTTCACGCGTGATATTGACATCATCCACTTCGGGGATTTCAGCTACGCCGGTAATAATTCCTTTCGTTGAAGGAGTGATAAGTACGTTATCTAGCTTTTGATTTGCTGTTAGACCTTCTGGTAAATCGATACCACAAAAGTTACGGGTACCCTTTGCGTAATCGCGCCACATGCTGCCCGTGATGTATTGGCGTGCAATTGCTTCCACTTTGACTGTACTTGCTTTGCGTACAATCCACACATAAGGGTGAGGAATATCAACGATATGGTTACCAGCAAGGCCTGCTTTATCAAACAATTTAAACCAATGAGATGCAACTGAGTTTAACGCGATCCCCTTACCAGGCACGCCATTTAAGCCATTCTCACCTTGCCAAATACAATCAAATGCTGAAATACGGTCAGAGATAACCATAATAGCAAGCTCAGTCCCCTTTGGAACCTGATACCCTTTTTCACTAATTAAACGCGCGCTGTCCTCATCAGTTAACCAATAAACTGAACGCACTTTACCACTGTGTACCGCACCTTTGGTACGGATCGGTAAATCATCGTTTACGTCTAAAACTTTATAGCTAGTCATGCTATCTCCGATAGTATTTGGCATGCTCTTAAAAGCACATGTATGGGATTGGGGTTATGGCCGCCTATAATAATCTAGACGCTGTGAAAGCTCAATCATTGCGCTCAGATCCGCTACGAGGCTCCGCAGATAAAATCAAAAAAAAATTAAAATCTCCGTAATTTTGCTGTCATAAACAATATTTAGCTATAATACGCCTCTCGCAATAGGAGGTTTTTTTGGATTACTTAACAGCTACCGCAGAAAAAAAATACTTAATGTATATTTCACAAAACTATTCGTACGCTATTTTGCGCCCATTACAGCAAGAAATCTTAGCGCGCGGTGGCCAAGTTAGGTGGTTTTTAGAGGGTAGCAACGTTAATCATGAATTCTTAAATGAAGGTGAACAGACTCTAAGTACCATAGAAGAGGTTCACAACTGGCAACCTGATGTTGTTTATGCACCTTCAAATATTATTCCTACATTTATTCCAGGAATTAAAGTCGGCGTTTTTCATGGGTTTGATGCCGGAAAGCTGAACAGAAAAGGCGAGAATGATCACTTTAAAATTCGTGGTTGTTTTGACTTATATTGTACTCAAGGACCGAATACAACGGCTCCATTTAAGGCACTTGCAACAAAATATGGCTTTTTTGAAGTGAAAGAAACCGGTTGGCCAACGCTCGATCCGTTCTTTTCACAGATCGCAAATAACCCTTATAAAAACCCAAATGATCCTAGAAAGACCTTATTGATCTGCTCAACGTTTTCAAAGCGATTATCGCTAGCCCCTAAACTTTACGAACACATTAAAGCATACAGTCAGCAAGGTAAGTGGCGTATTTTAGTGCAATTCCACCCAAAAATGCCGAGTGAGTTAGTCGAGCAATATAAAGACTTACAAAACGATAATTTAACTTTCGTAGAAACCGATAACGTATTACCGCTACTACAAGCGGCAGATGTCATGCTATGTGATACCTCCTCTATTCTGCTGATGTTTTTACTGCAAAGAAAGCCCGTGGTAACTTTTTGTAATCAAGCACCCGGTGAGCACCTTATTGATGTAACAAACCCAGATAAAGTTGAAGAAGCAATCGATTATGCGCTCACAACGCCTACTGAGCTGATGACAAAAATTGAGCACTTTTGTCAGCAGTTGCACCCCTACCAAGATGGCTTATCGAGTCAGCGTGTACTTGCAGCAAGCAATGAATTACTATTGAACAATCCAGTACTTAAGCCAAAACCACGTAACTTTATTCGTAATTTTAAAATGCGTAAAAAGTTAAATTACTGGCGATGGTAACAACGAATAGGTCGTTATGATCACGCTTTCAAATGTGCTATTTAAATGGCACGCACAACAAGCTTCGCCCACCATTAATATTGCTTCGCTGCATATTGAGCAAGGTGAGCATGTGTTTTTACATGGCCCGAGTGGTTGTGGTAAGTCGACGCTATTGTCTTTGCTTGCGGGCGTCACCACTCCCAACCAAGGGACTATCACTCTTTTAGATAAGGCTGTTAACCAATTAAGTAATAGTAAACGCGATCGTTTTCGAGCCGATCACATTGGTTATATTTTTCAAAACTTTAATTTATTGCCGTATTTATCACCTATTGAAAACGTAATTTTAGGCTGCCAATTTTCTAAATTACGGCAAAAGCAGGCGCTTAATAACAGCCCTTCTATTAACCTTGAAGCAAGTCGTCTTTTAACAGCACTTGGTTTGACAGATGCGTTACAGCATCAGGCTGTCTCTAAACTGAGCATCGGTCAGCAACAACGTGTTGCAGCTGCACGTGCATTCATTGGCAGCCCTGAAATTATTATTGCCGATGAACCGACCTCCGCACTCGATACACAAAATCGCCAAGCATTCGTTAAATTGCTGTTTGAACAGGCTAAAGCAACGCACAGTACACTGGTATTTGTAAGCCATGACGAAACCTTGCAAGGGCTTTTTAAGCGCAGTGTTAACCTTTTAGAGTTACAAGGAGGCACACATGTCGCTGCTTAAACTCGCGATTAAAAGTTTACTAAACCGCAAAGCCAGTGCCTTACTCACCTTATTTACGATTGCCATTAGCGTCATGCTCTTGATGTCAATTGAGCGAGTGCGGGTCGATGCTAAAAGTAGCTTTAGTAACACGATTTCCGGCACTGACTTAATTGTTGGTGCTCGCACCGGCGACATCCAATTATTGTTATCTTCGGTGTTTCGTATTGGCCATGCTAATAACGGGGTTAGCTGGCACAGCTATCAATACATTACGCAACAACGTGGCGTAAAATGGGCCATTCCACTGTCGTTGGGTGATAGTCACAAAGGCCTTGCAGTGCTCGGGACCAATAAAGATTATTTCAACCATTATCGGTTCGGAAAAAAGCAGCCTCTTCGTTTTGCATCAGGCCAGCAGTTTAATCACTTATTTGAAGTGGTGCTGGGTTCAGAAGTTGCCAGTTCGCTTAATTATAAATTGGGCGATAAAGTCGTTATTGCGCATGGCATGGGTAACACTAGTTTTCATAATCATGATGATAACCCATTCACGGTAGTCGGTATTTTAGAGCCAACAGGTACGCCGGTTGATAAAACTCTCCATATACCACTTGCTGCAATTGACACGATTCATGGTAAATCTCATACGCACGAAGCCGACCATGTCGAAGATGAATCTCATGAGCATGAGCATGAGCATGAGCATGAGCATGAGCATGACGAGATTAATTTGGTTGGAAATCCTAAGCAAATCACCGCTTTTTTGCTTGGCTTCGATTCACCGCTTTACACATTACAAGTTCGCCGTAATATCAACCAATATAAACCGGAGGCTTTATTAGCGATTATGCCGGGAGTCACATTGCGTGAACTGTGGGAGATGCTGTCAATTGTCGAAAAAATCTTGCTGCTGTTTTCCATCGTCGTGGTCTTAATTAGTTTACTTGGTATGCTAACTAGCCTGTTATCGAGCCTAAACCAACGCCGAAGAGAGTTGGCAATTTTGCGTTCTGTTGGCGCGAGACCGTGGCATATATTCACCTTGATCAGTGTTGAATCGATTCTCATCACTGGGTTAGGTTGCCTGCTCGGCATTGTACTGTTCTATGGCTTAATGCTACTGAGCGCAGATTACTTGCAAAGCCATGCAGGAATAAGTCTAAATATAGCGTTATTGTCATCCTATGAACTCATGCTATTAGCTGCGATAATAGCAGCAGGCTTTATTGTTGGGTTAATTCCTGCGACCCGCGCGTATTTCTACTCACTTGCAGATGGTATGAGTATTAAAATTTAAGGAATGTTATGCAGTTTTTTCAAAAGTTCGCAGTCTTAGCGACATTATTACTATGCACAGGGGCTTATGCTGGACCACCAAAGGAAATCTTCTGGGAAGATTTAATCCCTAAAGGGCACGTGCAAATTGACACGCAAGCACAAGCAAACCATGAAGGCAGCGAGCAAAACTGGGTACAACCAGACCTTGATGCTCCTGTAGTCAAAGAACTTGATGGCCAATCAGTCAGCCTTCCGGGCTTTGTCGTCCCGCTTGAAGGGGACAGTGAGGTAATTACTGAGTTTTTACTTGTGCCGTATTTTGGAGCTTGTATTCATGTACCACCTCCACCGCCTAATCAAATTGTTCATGTAACCATTAAAGGTGGCGTACCAATCGAGAGCCTATATGATGCCATTGTGGTAACAGGGGTAATAAGCACTGAGACTTGGTCCGGTGAAATAGCCCAAGTAGGCTATAAAATGAAAGCCGTCGGTGTTGCCCCGTTCGAGCTATAATTAAAAAGCACGCCAACGGGCGTGCTTTTTACTGCCTTATTAATACACGCTTATTTTTGGCAATTTGCACAAAACACGGTACTTCTTTGGCCTAATCTAATTTCTTTTAACGGCTCTTTACAGGTAACGCACGGCTCACCTTTGCGGCCATACACCAATAATTGCTGAGCAAAATAACCCGGTTTACCATCACTTTGCGCAAAATCTTTTAACGTCGTGCCGCCTTGAGTAATCGCCGCAGCTAGTGTGTCTTTAATTATAGGCACTAATTGTTGATAACGTTTTAAGGATACCTTTCCCGCTTCACGTTTGGGGTGGATCCCCGCTTTAAATAGCGACTCATTGGCGTAGATATTCCCCACACCAACAACCACGGCATTATCCATAATAAATTGCTTAACCGGTACTTTCTTGTTTCTTGATTGCTCGTAAACACGCTCAGCAAAAAAATCATCAGTAAGAGGTTCTGGGCCTAGCTTGGTCAGTAAAGTATGGCATTCGCCAGGTGCTTGCCATAAACATGCCCCAAAGCGGCGCGCATCATTTAGCCTAAGCGCTTTTCCAGACTCTAAAACAAACTCGATATGGTCATGTTTTTTAAGTGGTTCATCGGCATTCACAACGCGTAAATTGCCTGACATTCCCAAATGTAATATGACACTTCCACGCTCACAACCCAGTAATAAATACTTTGCTCTACGTTCAATCGAGGTAACTTTAAGACCTTGTAACTGATATACATCATCAGGCACTGGCCAGCGCATGCTGGCATTATGAATATTCACTTTAGTCACTACGTGGTCGAGCACATGCGGAGTAATCCCCAACCGACTTACTTCAACTTCTGGTAATTCAGGCATCTGTCATTCTCTTAAACGGATATAACGGAAATAACTGAGTGGCATCGGCGTGTTCAAGCGCAAATACACGCTGTAACCGCTTATCGAGTAGGTAGTAATTTCCTTCAATGGTATAAAGTTGATACACCGCAGGTAATTGCTCACCCGCTAACCACACTGAAGCAACATAGTTCGCTGATGTCTTCGAAAGCTTACTCACAGGTATACTTGCAAGATTGAGCTGTTGATGCTGCCACAGCTCAACTAATTGCTCTAACACTTGTTCATCCCCGTGCCATGTTGTTTCTTGTAAGGTTTGACTACGCCAAGAAGTGCCAATTCGCTCAATTTTAAGTTCGGGAAATGCCATCGCCAAAATAAAACTTTGTTCAGGTAGCAGCGCGTGCATGCCGTCCTCTGCAGGTTGAGTATTGAGCTTTTTATGTAAACCATTGAAGAAAAAAATCATCAATAGCATTGAAATAATGACCACATTATTCCACGCTTTTCTGCTCAATCGCATGTGTATCTTCCTCTACTTTCAATACGTTAAAGTGTAACTAAAATTCTGGTTAATTGGCAGTTGTAATTGATCAACAAAATTTCATGTCTGTTATGTATCAATCTGTAGAGACTTTGCTAAAATATCTGCCAAATTTAAAGGAGTTCCGTCAATGTCAATGTATGTAGTGGGCCATAAGATCCCTGATTCAGATTCAATTTGCGGTGCAATTGCGCTTGCTTACTTAAAAAACCAAATCAATGAACCGGCCATTCCAACGCGTTTAGGTGAAATATCACCTGAAACACAATTTATCTTAGATAAATTTGGCTTCGAAGCACCTGAGCTTAAACTTAGCTACGCAGGTGAAGACGTTTATATCGTTGACCATACAGAAAAAACACAAGCACCTGATGACATCGACGAAGCACGCGTTGTAGGTGTAGTCGATCACCACAAATTAGGCGACTTAACATCATCAACACCTCTTGAGTGTTGGATTCGCCCAGTGGGTTGCTCAAATACCATTATTAAAATGATGTATGATTTTTACAATGTAGAAATCCCGAAAGACATCGCAGGCATCATGTTATGCGCTATTTTAAGCGACACCGTTATCTTTAAATCACCAACATGCACCACTGCTGATATTAAGTGTGTAGAAGCACTTGCTGACATTGCCGGTATCGAAGATTTCAAAGAACTTGGCATGGAAATGTTCAAAGTAAAATCTGCAGTAGAAGGCACGCCAGCTCGCGACCTAGTTATGCGTGATTTTAAAGACTTCAACATGAACGGCAAGCTAGTCGGTATTGGTCAACTAGAAGTCATTGACCTTGCTGTTTTTGATGAGATCAAAGCAGACCTTGAAGCTGACATCGTGAAGCTAAAAGAAGAAGGCGGCCGTCACTCAGTATTACTACTATTAACAGATATCATGAAAGAAGGCTCACAAATGCTGATAAGCTCTGATGACGTTGCTGTTATTGAAGCGGCATATGATGTTAAATCTGAGAATGGCAAAGTATGGTTAGATGGTGTTTTAAGCCGTAAAAAGCAAGTTGTACCGCCACTACAAGACGCATTCGCAAAAATCTAATAGTCATTCGCGGTGCCGAATATAGATAAGTAAAAGCCGATATTATATCGGCTTTTTTATTGTCGAACGCAAAGATTAAAGCTGCGTCGCATTACGCTGACGTAATACCTCAAATAAGCAAATACCGGTCGCAACCGATACATTTAAACTTGATACCGTGCCTGCCATGGGTATTTTAACGAGTAGGTCGCAGTGCTCGCGAGTTAGACGACGCATACCGTCACCTTCGGCTCCCATCACTATGGCCATTGGACCTGTTAAGTTAGCATCAAATAATTCGGTGTCAGTTTCACCCGCTGTGCCAACAACCCACACACCTGCGTCTTTAATTTCACGTAATGTGCGTGCAAGGTTTGTCACTTGTACTAAAGGCACTGTTTCCGCGGCACCACAGGCTACCTTACGTGCTGTGCCATTAAGCTTTGCAGACTTATCTTTAGGCACAATAATCGCGTGCACGCCTGCTGCATCCGCACTGCGTAAACACGCACCTAAATTATGCGGATCGGTTATGCCATCTAACACTAACAAGAAAGGCGTGTCTTCGCGGGCAATGATTTCGTCGAGATCTTTTTCATTGTACATTCGCGCTGCTTTCACGTTAGCAATGATCCCTTGGTGCTGTTCACCATTGGCTTTGTTATCAAGTGCTTTGCGCTGCATAAATTGCACTGAAATACCGAACTTACGAGCTTCATCAATAATCGGGTTTAAACGCTTATCTTCACGCCCTTTTAGCGCATAAATTTCTAAAAAGCGCTCAGGCTCTTTTGCTAAAATAGCTTCAACAGAGTGAAAACCAAAAATTAATTCATTACTCACGTATTATTTGCTCCTCAGCTAGTACGTTTTCGGGCGTTCTTACCCGGTCTTTTTGCCTTTTTGGTGGCTTTTTTCTTGCTCTTCTTCTTACCTGCTTTTACAACATCCGCTTGTTTGCTGTTAGGTTTTTTACGCCCTTTTGCATGAGAAGACTTGCCACGCTTTGCATTATCTTTCTCTGAAGATTTAGGGTCTGAGCGACTATCATCCCCTTTTTTGCCAGGGATTTTCCCCGCTTTTAACTGCGCACGAATACTCGGTTTTGCAGGTGCACTTTGCGCACGGCGTCGCGCATAGCGGTCTTGCGGCACATCACCAGCAAACACTAAATTAATTCGACGCTCATCTAAGCTGACAGACGATACCTGAACCGTCACTTTATCGCCTAAGCGATGAACCGTATGAGTTTGCTCACCAATAAGACAGTGTTTTGCATTGTCATAATGGAAGTATTCATTGCCAAGATTCGTTACGTGGATCATGCCATCTATTTGTAAGTCGTCTATGCGAACAAATAAACCAAAGTTAGTGACCGATGAAATAACCCCGCCAAATTCATCGCCAACATGGTCTTGCATAAACTCACATTTAAGCCAATCGGCGACTTCACGAGTCGCATCATCTGCGCGACGTTCAGTGGTTGAACATTGCTCGCCTAAAATATCAACTTCATCATTACTGTAAGCATACTCGCCCGACGTTTGTTGGCCTTGTGCTTTTAAAACAGCTTTAATCGCACGGTGCACAACTAAATCAGGGTAACGGCGAATTGGCGATGTAAAATGCGCGTAAGCAGGCAACGCCAAACCAAAGTGCCCAATGTTGTCTGGTTGATACACAGCCTGTTTCATCGAACGTAATAACATGGTTTGAATTAACTCGGCTTCAGGACGGTCACCTAGTTTTGCAAGTACATGTGTTATTTCTTTTGGTGTCGGCTCATCTGACAATGTTGACTCAATGCCCAGTTCAGATAAAAAGTTTCTGAAGAAACCAAGCTTTTCAGCATCAGGTTCATCATGCACACGATAAAGTGCACTGGCCTCATGTTTTTCTAATAAACGAGCTGCCGATACATTCGCCAAAATCATGCATTCTTCAATGAGCTTATGCGCATCATTACGCACCACAGGGACGATTGATTCAATTTTTCGGTGAGCATCAAACACAAAACGCGTTTCTAGCGTTTCAAACTCAATTGCACCACGCTCTTGGCGAGCTGCTTTCAGTGCCATGTACATTTGATGTAAATCAGTTAAATGCGGCACCATTGGCGCGTATTCTTCGCACAGCCTTTCATCACCTTGCAAAATTGCATGTACTTTAGTGTAAGTAAAACGGGCATGTGAATTCATCACCGCTTCGTAAAACTTATAATTCTCTAAGGTGCCCTGCTCAGATACGGTCATCTCGGCAACCATACATAAGCGATCAACATTGGGGTTTAATGAACACAAACCATTTGACAACACCTTCGGCAACATGGGGATCACTTGCTCAGGAAAGTACACTGAATTACCGCGTTCTATCGCTTCTTTATTCAGTGGCGTGTTCATACCAACATAATGTGATACATCAGCAATCGCGACCCATAAACGCCAACCACCTGATGGTTTTCGCTCACAGTAAACGGCGTCATCAAAGTCTCGTGCATCTTCACCATCAATTGTTACTAATGGTAAATCACGTAAATCGACTCGGCCTTGCTTTGCTTGCTCATCAACAAATTCACCTAAATGGGCAACTTGCTTTTCAACGGCTTCAGGCCATACATGCGGAATATCATGGTTTCGAAGTGCTACTTCAATTTCCATACCGGGGGCTAAATGCTCACCCAATACTTCCGTTACTTTACCCACTGCATTCATGTGACGACTTGGGTTTTGCGTGATCTGAACTTGCACCATTTGATTATGGCGCGCGCCATTCTCACTGCCAGGCAGTATCATGATATCTTGCGTGATTCGCGGGTCTTCGGCAACAACCACCGCAATGCCATGCTCAACAAAATAACGACCAACAATCGGGGCGCGCTCATTCGTTAACACTTTAATGATACGCGCGTCGCATTTACCACTGCCGCCTTTGCGATTGCCTTTAGCAAGCACAATGTCGCCATGCAGCACCATGTTCATCTGGTGTTTTGCGATAAACCAATCTTTATTTTCGCCTTCAACTTCTAAAAAGCCGAACCCATCACGATGGCCAACTACTTTGCCTTTCACAAGGCCTGATTCATCAATCAACGCGTAGCATTTAAATTTATTGAAATACAACTGACCGTCACGCTCCATAGCGCGCAAACGACGTTTAAACGCAATTTGGCGTTCAGTGTCATCCACGTGTAATTCGTCACAAAGTTGTGTGAAGTTTGCTGGTTTAGCGCGAGATTCTAAGTGAGTAAGTATAAACTCACGGCTAGGGACTGGGTTTTCGTACTTTTCTTGTTCTCGACTGAGATTGGGATCCTGTTTTGTCATTCACTATCTTGTTAGTTGGTTATGTTGTTATTTTAACCCATAACCACGCAATGAGACAGGCAAATGCTATGAAACTTTTAAGAAATTAACTAAATATGCCAAAAATAACACGTTGATATTCTTCGCAGTAAAGAGTCTGTGGTAATATTTTCTGAAAATAACAACAACCTAACAAATTTATATGGATATTAATTTAACCCACTACCTTGCAGCAATGGCGTACAACAGCGCATACATCGCTCTTTTTATCGCGATAATCGCACTCGCTAAGCTGTCGTATAACTTAGCAACCCCCTACGACACCACAAATCAGTTAACAGATAATGCCAATACAGCATTAGGTTTATCAATTGGTGGCTATTTGGGCGCTATTACGATTATTTATGGGTTTGTACTAGCAGGACCAAGCAAAGGCCTACTGACCGACTTAATTAATGTATCGCTGTATAGTGTACTCGGCATGGTGTTATTAACATGCTCACGCTTTCTAAATGATAAGTTACTGCTGCGTTTATTCTGCAACCAAGAACAGTTAATTAATCGACAAAATGAAGCCGTTGGCTTAGTACAAGCTGCTAATTACATGGCTGCAGCCTTAATCATTGGTGGCGCTTTAACGGGTGAAGGGACGTGGTTATCAGCCATTGTATTTTACGCACTCGGACAGCTTTTGCTGATCATGTTTGCTAAAGGCTATGATCACCTCACTGCTTTTGACCTGCATGAACAGCTTGAAAAAGGCAATAAAGCTGTAGCGATGAGCTTCTCAGGCACCATGTTAGCGTTGGCAATCATTCTGTGCCATGCCCTGCTTGGTGGCTTTCATACTTGGCAACAAAGTCTTAGTTTATTTTTTATTGATGCGTTGTTTGGCTTCTTAATCTTGCCGATCGTACGTTACTTGGTTGATAAAATTATCTTCAGTAAAATCTCTCTTGACCAAGCTATGCATGACAATAATACCGCTGTTGCCGTTATCGAAAGCAGCATCGCAATAAGTGTTGCAGTGATTATCACGATCGCTATTTAAGCTTATTGGAGTAAGGATGAACATCTATAAGCTGTTTACTATCGCGTCGATTGCTTTTTTAAGCTGTTTTTTGATACGCGCAGACCTTCAAGAGCCTCTGCAAAATGGCCAATATGGCAACTTCAAAGAATATTATGGCCAAGATAAGCCCTATTTATTTAATGTTCCTGAAGATGGCCAAATGATGCACAGCTATTTATTTTTACGCCAGATATCAGTGCAAATAACGAAAAAGTCTCGACCCTCGATGAGCCCAATGTGCTGCACCATTATTTAAAAGGCTGGAAACACTGGAACTAAACCAATGGATTAGCCCATAGGATGGTTTACAAAGCAAAGGATTACCGTTAAAAAGAGAGTTAAGCATAATAATAACAAGGGTCGCAATGCAGGCGCACAAACAAAGTCTTATGTACTTACACATTGCAGTGTTGCTATTTGGTGGAACTGCGTTGTTTGCCAAGCTCATTAACTTAAGTGCATTAGACATTACCGTATACAGAACAGGTATTGCCGGTTGTGCCTTATTGATCTTACTTTATATCCAAAAAAAGGCGATTAAACTCCACTCTCGCCGTGATTATCTTATTGCTCTATTACTCGGGGTGACAGTCGGTATTCATTGGTTAACCTATTTTGCAGGAATGCAATTAGCCGGTATTGCTGTTGGCATGATTGCCTTTTTTACTTACCCCGTGATCACTGTATTTTTAGAGCCTCTTTTTCATGGTCGTAAACCGCAACTGAAAGATATTATTAGCGCTGTAGTGGTGATGTTCGGTATTTACTTACTCATCCCAGATGCAAGCCTTGGGAATGATGTTACGCTTGGCATTGCGACCGGTATTTTATCAGCCTTCTTTTTTGCTTTTAGAAATATTATTCATAAGCGTTACTTTAGCCAATACGGTGGCCCACAGACCATGCTTTATCAAACGTGGATTGCCTGTATTATGCTGTGCGCCTTCCTTGAAGTACCGCCATTACAAGTTGATACAATTAATTGGCTGCTATTGATCACCGCTGGGGTTATTTTTACAGCAGCGCCGCATTCACTTTTTGCTGCAAGTTTACAACACTTATCAGCCTCAACGGCTGGATTAATTTCTTGCTTGCAACCGCTATACGGCACGTTTTTGGCTTTTTTAATTTTGCATGAGCAACCAACAATAAGCACAATTATGGGGGGCGTTTTGGTTATAAGCGCCGCTTTTTATGAAACATGGTCAGTGACTCGGAAACACACGCAATGATAAAAGTATTCGCTCACAGAGGTGCCAGTGGTACCTACCCAGAAAATACCAAAAGTGCCATATTAGCCGCTGTAGATTTGGCTGTTGACGGTATTGAAATCGACGTACAAAGCTGCCTTGATGATTATATGATTATTCATGACACATGGCTTGACCGGACCACATCAGGTCGCGGTAAAGTGAATGCCTGCAGCAAAGCCCAAATTCAACAGTTCGATGCAGGTAATGGCGAAATAGTGCCAACGCTACAGCAAGCGATTGATTGGGTTAATGATAAAACACTGCTCAATTTAGAACTCAAACATACCTTTTCACTTGATAAGTTTGTAGAGCTTATTGAATCAAACATTAGCACTGGAAAGTTATCAAGAGATAATCTTTTAGTCTCATCCTTTGATCATCATCAACTCATGTGGCTCAAGCAAAAGTTACCCTGGGTGAAGATTGGCGCGTTAACCGCATCAATTCCTATCAATTACAGTGAGTTTGCGCAAAAGTTGCATGCCTACAGCATTCATATTGATAAAAACTTTATAAACCATGAGTTTGTTGCCGATGCCAAACAACGTGGACTTAAAGTCTATGCGTATACGGTCGATAAGGTAGAAGATATCGAGTTAATGCTTGATTATGGCGTGGATGGAATTTTTACTAATTTCCCATGCCATACACAAATGACACTGCAGTCGCTGTGACTCAAAAAGAATAAGCTATACTGTGTCGAATAACGTGGAATTAAATAAGACTAAGAAACGCCCGACATGAATCAACATAACACCTCAATGAGTAGCTATATGCGCATTTATAATTTTATCGAACAAACTTTCTTTTACACCTTAACGCGTAAAATTGTCGGTAACTTGGGGTTTGTGTTTGCCTTTCAGGTCATTACTTTAATTTGGCTTTACAGTAGCTTATCTGAACAGCAAGCAAGCACAGGGCTATTCTGGCTCATGACACTCGTTATTGTTGGCAGTTTTATTTTCACACTTTTTTATATGCGTTTTTTAATTGTGCGGCCCGTACAGGCTATGCGCGATACTTTAGCGCAAATTAATCGTCATGATGCTGACTTATCGGCAAAACTCCCACACTTTACCTTTGATGAATTTCGCGATTTAAGCGAGCAATACAATACTTTTACATCTCACCTAAGCCAGCTACTGGCCACCACATACCAAAGTGCGCAAGCCAGTGCCGATAGTAGTTCAAAAATGACAGAGTCGATGCAGCAAACAGCGAAGCTTAGCCATCAACAAATTACGTTTAGCCATACAATTACCGATGCAAGTAATCAAATTACGACAAGTTTAGAGCATATTTCTGCAAACACCGACAGTGTTCATACGGTTAACAGTGAGCACCTAAGTTTTGTACAACACTCAGCTGCGGAACTATCTACTCTGGTAAAAAAAGTGGCCATGATCAGCCAAATTCTCGGCAACTTTTCTGCGACCGTGTCGGGTTTAAAAGAAAACAGTGAAAATATTCGTGCTATTTTAAAAATGGTTGAAGAGTTTTCTGATCAAACAAATTTGTTAGCCTTAAATGCCGCCATTGAAGCTGCACGTGCCGGTGAAGCTGGACGAGGGTTTGCGGTTGTTGCTGATGAAGTTAGAACTCTTTCTGTAAAAGTGAACGATGCAACCCGTCAAATTAGCGACTTTATTAATCAAATGAATAGCTTGGTAAACGAAACAAATAAAGAGTCTGAGTTATTAATTAGCCATTCAAGTGAAGCTGAAACAGCCATTAGCAATACCTCAGCAGGGTTTAGCAACATGCTGAGTGAGTTTGAGCAAAATCAACAGCAGCTACAACAGATTGTTAGTGCTGTTCATTTACTAGAACAAACACAAACTCAAACACACCAAAGTGTCGAGCAAATTGTGGCGTTAGGTGAGCAAGCGAAACAGCAAATAGATGAATCCCTTGCTGATTGTGAGCAATCACATTTACTTAGCCAACAAACCCAACAACAGCTAAAGCGGTTTGTTTAATGGGCGCTGAAACGCTTTTAATTCTAAGCTTTCTATAACTATGATAAAGTAGCCATTCCTTGGCTACTTTTTTATTCACCGTGACAACACCTATCGATTACCAGCAACTCGCGCAGCAAATTAAGCAATGGGGTAAAGACCTTGGTTTTGCAGAAGTCGGGATCACCGATATTGATCTCACTCAGCACGAAGCCCAGCTTCAACGTTGGTTAGATTTGGGTTACCACGGCGACATGGAATACATGGCTGCGCATGGGATGAAACGTGCCCGTCCAGCAGAATTAGTGCCGGGTACTCAGCGTGTTATCTCGGTTAAAATGAACTACCTTCCACCCGATGCCAGCTTTGCTAAAAACCTCAAGCAAACCGAAAAAGCGTACATAAGTCGCTATGCGCTAGGTCGCGACTACCATAAGCTCATTCGTAATCGCCTCAAAAAATTAGGCCAAAAAATAGAACAACAAGTAGGTCAGCTAGGATTTCGCCCATTTGTGGACTCTGCGCCAGTCCTTGAACGACAATTAGCAGAAAAAGCAGGGTTAGGCTGGCGTGGAAAACACAGCCTTCTTATAAATAAAGAAGCGGGGTCGTGGTTTTTCTTAGGCGAGTTATTTGTTGATATTCCACTGCCTATCGATAACGAGAATACCTTTGAAGGCTGTGGCAAGTGTGTGGCGTGTATGACTCTGTGCCCGACAGGTGCGATTGTTGAGCCGTATGTAGTCGATGCCCGTAAATGTATCTCTTATCTCACGATTGAGCTGCAAGGCCCTATTCCTGAAGAGTACCGTTCATTACTTGGTAACCGTGTGTATGGCTGTGATGACTGTCAACTCGTGTGTCCGTGGAATCGTTATGGACAAATAACCGATGAAGCCGACTTCCATCCTCGAACGCAATTAAAAGATCAAGACTTACTCACACTCTTTGCATGGGATGAAGCCACATTCCTAAAAAACACTGAAGGCAGCCCGATTCGTCGTATTGGCCATGAACGCTGGCAAAGAAATCTAGCGGTTGGACTTGGTAATGCTGACTATAGCGACACAATTATTATCGCGCTTAAAAAGGCGCTTCAAAGTGCAACGCCACTGGTCGCAGAGCACATAGAGTGGGCGCTTTCACAACAGCAGAACAAGCGTCAGCTTAAATTACGTAAAACCGCACGTTTGATTCGTATTGTTGAAAAAGGCTTACCACGAGATGCTTAAAGCGCGGCCAGCACCGCGCGTACTCAATGAGTGTGTCATTGCTTTAATAAGACCGATAAATCGTTTTCAATCTCTTTAAATGCGGCCTTTACTCCCTGCACTGACTCTTCACGCGCTACTGAGTTTTGAATGGTTTCATCGACTTTTTGATAAATAAAGATCTCTTGGTCTTCGTCTAATCCCATTGTGGGTATTCGTTGTTCCAAATCCTCTTGTAACTGTTTAAACACCGCTTCGTTATTAATACGATTGTCATTCAAAAGCTCTATGAGCCCCTTAAACTTACTGTGTACTTTAGACACTGCGTCATTCAGTTGCTGTTGCTGTTTAACCAGTTCTTTTTTTGTAATTATCGCTTTAAGCTGCTGCTCGGTCACACTCACTAAAAAGCAAATGTGGTCACGAATACGGCCATGTTTATCGGGATCTTGTTCTGGCATATTCAAAATGAGTAAGCTAATCATTTCATAATTTACTAAAATTCGACTCGAAAACTCATGTAAACGGCCTTTGTTTTTAAGCATTTCAAATAGCTCAACAACTATGGGCGAACAAACACCTGACACTGAAAAGTGCTCTAGACCCGATGCTAAGCGAAATTCAACATTACTTTGTAAGTCAAATGCGCTTAAACAATGAAGTAATGCTTTACCCAACTCTTTTTCATCATCAATTAAACCGATATGCTCGATATAATTAACAATTTGGCCCATTTCACTACTATTAGCCATTGCATTAAAGGCTGTTGACGTGGCGTCTTCCACTTGTTGTTCAAGCATTTCTTTTTCGATCAGTACTTGGTTTAAGTGTTGTAGCTTGAGCTTTAATTCATCATGCCCAAAAGGTTTTACAATATAATCTTCAGCCCCTACAGAATACCCTTCCATACGCTCTTCAACCGTGCCTCTGGCCGACACAAACATAACGATGATTTTTTCAGTATTCGGGTTTTCTTTTAACTTTCGGCATACTTCATAACCACTCATTTGTGGCATGCTAACATCCAGCAAGATAACTTGTGGATCAAACGCTTCAACAACATCTAAACATTCTGGACCGCTGTTGACCATTTTCAGCTCAAAATCGAGTTCTTCGAGGATCTCTTCAATTATTTCTAAGTTAAATGGTTCATCATCGACGGCTAAAATTCGCTTCAAGGCCATGTCTAGTTCTTCCGTTTTGTTAATTAAGCTTCATAGTTTGCTCTTCAGTCGCTAAATGCTGAGGCAAATCTATATTCAAAGGTAATCGCACTAAAATTGTAGCGCCCCCATATTCGTTGCTATGTGCGGAGATAGTGCCTTGGTGCAAGCTCACAAACTCCCGACAAATAGCTAACCCAAGGCCTGTGCCTCCTGCGCCACTATTGGTTTTGCTACTTTGTTCAAACTTGGCAAATACTTTTTCAAGTTCACACTCTGGAATACCAATACCACGGTCAACAACCGCTACTTCAGCGATATTATTTTGCACTGATAACTGAATATCTATCTCGCTGAACGGTTCACTGAATTTCAGCGCGTTTCCTAATAAATTGCGCATAATTTGATTGATCTGTTCTTCATCACAATCCAGAACGATATCTTGCCCAGTTTCCAGTAGACGAATCATTATATTTCGCTCAAGTGCTGTGCCAGACACATCATCAATACTGGTTTTTATAATGTTGATCAGATTGTGTTTTTGAGGGTTAAATGGAAACTTGCCAACATCCAATTTAGATAAGTCGAGTAGGTTATTAAGCAGCGATAACAACCGCTCTCCACTTTGCTCTATCCGCGATAAATACTTGTTTAACTTATCTTTATTTAGATCGTTATTCGCAACTTTTTCAAGTCCAAAGCGTGCAAAACTTAAAATAGAATGCATGGGAGTTCTTAACTCATGAGACATATTAGCTAAAAACTCTGATTTACTCAGATTTGCGGCCTCGGCAACGTTTTTAGCATGCTCAAGTTGTGCTGTACGCGCTTTAACTTCTTCTTCTAGCATGTCTTTTGCTTCAAGCAGCAAGTCTTCTTTTTCTTTCAGGTGGGTAACATTTTTAAAGATAACCGCCAACGCAATTTCACCATGGTGATCTATTTCGTTAAACGAGCCTACGAGAGGAACCTCATTGCCGTTTTCTTTAAGCAGTCTTAAGTCACAGCTAAATTGACGATTTTTATTCAGGGTGCTTATTTTATCTTTAATACGGTTTATTGAAGGTGTATCAAAAAAGTCAAACACCGAGCAGTTTTCAAACTCTTTAAGCGGTTTTTCAAATAACAGTTCACAGGCATCATTGGTTTCAATAATTTTACCCGTGCGATCAAACAATATAATCGCATCAGGAGTGTGTTTAAAAATAACCCTTAACAGGCTGTCTTTTTCTATGAGGGCATCAACGGTATTTTGTAAACGCTCAACTAACTCTGCGTTGTGTCGTTTGAGTAGCTCCGTTTGCCATAATTTATGAACCGACTGTAATAGGCTATTATCATCAACGGGCTTAACCAGCACATCCTCCACCCCCTGACGAATAGCTTCAATCATCGAAACCTGTTCAGGCTTTGAGGTATACAGTAAACAACGGCAGTTAGGCTGCGTCCCTTTCAGCTTGTTAAACAACTCAAGTCCAGTGCCATCTTCAAAGGTAAAGTCGCTTATTAATAAATCAATGCTGTGTTGATTTATTATTTCAATCGCTGAAAGCTTACTCCCAGCTTTAAAGGTTTTAATGTGCGCGCCTTTTAAGTTTTGAGTAATTTTTTCTAATCGTTCTGGGAGATGGTCAACAACCAATACCGTGGGCAGCTTTAAGATGTTGTCACTACCCAGCTCTAACACCCCTTCTAATAAAGTGCTAATTTCTTTGTTTGCAAAAAATGGGTAAATAACCACTGAATTAGGCAGCAAGCGATTAATTTCACTGAAGTGCTCGAGTAAATCACTACGCTGTGCTTTGGGTGCAAGCAATAAAAAATTCTCTTGCGAAAACACCCCACTCAGTTTCTTTATAGTTTCTGTCGGCACACCATGAGAAGCCGCAACTAAATCAAATTCTTGAGTTAAAACAGTGTCATCTATCATCGAAAAGTGCAATAACTCGACTTTACAGCCAATGAGTTCCAATAACACTTTTACGCGCATTGCTAAAACACTATTACTATCGACAATTAATATTCTTCGCACAGTACACTAGGCTCAAATTAATGATAATTACCTAATTAGAGTAGTCGAAAAAAAACAAAGTCACTAAATTTACACTGCTTTTTTTATTACTTTAAGATCTAAGTGCTTACCTAAAATAACGAGGCTGTATGCTTTATCATCCATAATTGCAACTTCAGGCAGTTCTCCCCAAACCTGATAATCAAAACGATTAAACAGTTTAATGCTCGGCAGGTTATGACTAAAAATAAACGCTAGCAAAACTTTTATATTAAGCGTTTTGGCATGCTCCTCTGCAAACGCAAGCAACGTTTTGCCTAACCCCTGCCCCTGAGCGTTTGAGGTAATATATATACTAATTTCGACTGTGCCATCATACGCTGGACGCCCATAAAAAGATTTATAGCTGAGCCATGCAAGTACTTTCGAGTTTTGCTCATACACAAAAATCGGCCTTTGTTCTGTATGGGCTGCGAACCATGCTTGTCGCTCAGCCACCGTTACCTCTTCGGTATCTGCGGTTACCATACGCCCAGGAATTGTTTCGTTATAAATAGCGACAATCTGTGTTAAGTCGTGTTCTGTTGCTGTTCGAATAGTCATAAATAACTGAAATTAAATGATCACTTTCTCGCATATTAGCGTATATTCATCACAAATAACTAGCAGGAAATCATTATGAATAAATATGCTTTGTTACTCTGTGCAAGCCTTATGTCTACTCATCTTGCAGCAGAATCTCCCCCGTCAATTCAAGACCCAGTCGCAGAAACTCAATGTGATGACTTTACCAATGTAACGCTGCGTAAATTACGCTCAAAAGAAAGTGTTAATCTTTGCGAATTTAAAGGTAAGCCATTGCTCATAGTGAATACCGCAAGTAACTGTGGATTTACGCCACAGTTTGAGGGTTTAGAAGCAATTCATAAAGAATACAAAGACCGTGGTCTCGTTGTTCTTGGTTTCCCTTCTGATGACTTTTTCCAAGAAGAAGATGACGAAAAAGACACCGCAAAAGTATGCTACATTAATTACGGTGTTACCTTTACCATGTTCGCTACCAGCGCGGTGCGTGGTAGTGACGCAAACCCAATTTTTAAGCACCTAAACGAAGCAACAAGTTCACCTAATTGGAACTTTTACAAATATATTGTTTCGGCAGACCGTAAAACGGTTGAGCGTTTTAACAGTAAAACCAAACCAGAATCAAAAGCTATGCGTGACGCGATTGAAGCGCAGTTAGCTGCAAAATAAATTTAACCTTTCGTTCAGCAAATATTGAACTAAACTCATTATTTAATTTAGAAAAACACACAATGGGGAGTTATTATGGCAGTAGCCAGCGCAAGACATATACTCGTAGACAGTGAAGCACAATGTCTAGACCTTAAACAACAAATTGAACAAGGCGCAGACTTTGCAGAACTCGCGCGTACTCACTCAAATTGTCCTTCAGGCCAAGATGGCGGTGCGTTAGGTGAATTTGGTCCGGGCATGATGGTTCCAGAATTCGATAAAGTTGTTTTTTCAGCGCCAATAAATCAAGTGCAAGGGCCTGTGCAAACTCAATTTGGTTATCATCTACTTGAAGTAACTAGCCGAACAGACTAACTTCATAATGAATCGTCAAAAGCCGCTTTCGCGGCTTTTTTTTTGATAGGAAACTAATCTATGAAACTGCTTGGTTCAACAACTTCACCGTATGTCCGCCGGATACGAATGTGGGCACTGAACAATGATATTGCGCTTGAGTTTATTAATTTAGATATTTTTTCACAGCAAGATAGACACACTATGATTGCACACAATCCCGCTCGAAAAGTTCCGATATTAATTGATAATGGTTTTAGTGTATGCGATTCAAACTCAATTATTCGCTACTTATTAGAAAAATCAGATCAACCTTTATTGAGCTGGCAGCAAGAAAACCTTTTAACCATTATTAACGCCTGCAATGACTCGCTCGTTGAAATGCTACTGTGCCAGCGCTCAGGATTTGATACAAAAGACGATAAATTGTTCTTTAATTTACAAAATGAACGAATTGCTGAAACATTGCGCTATTTAAATAGTCATTTATCTGAGCCTGCATTTAAAAGCTGTGAATACCTCAACATCAGTTTATACTGCTTGCTAGATTGGATTTGCTTTCGTGAATTAACTGATTGGAGTCAACTCGAGAATTTAGCGGACTTTTATCAACAATTCTCAGCAAAAGCAGCTGTAAAACACACAGATCCACGAAATTAATGATAAGGGTTAAGCAAATGAGCGATATCGAAATAGAATCAGAATTAGTTAACTTTGTTGAAAAAGTACGTTTAAACGAGTCTATGTGGGCACTTGGTGCCGAAGATGGTGGTTTTGTTGTGTGTGAATCAAACCAATTTAGCGACACCGATGTGTTGTTGCTATGGGGCACAGAAGACGCTGCAAAAGCACAATGTAAAGACGAGTGGAATGACTATACACCGGTAGAAATTGGTTTAGACGAATTTTTAGATGAGTGGGTTGAAGACTTAAACGAGGATGATGCGCTCGTTGGTCTAAATTGGAACGACGACCAAGTATGCGTCGAAATAGAGCCTATAGGTCTTGCTAAGGCCCTTTGCGACTAACTATATTGACAGCAAATGGTACTGTGGTTACAGAGTGCCATTTGCTGGAAACTTTACATTTCTCAGGTATACTCTTCAAGACATCTTTATTATCAAGGTATTAGGTTGAAGTCCCATCTCGGTCGTAGGCCCTTTTCGGCCATGGAGTTACATACCCTGTATACTGGTTACATCTTTAGTGATCAGCTTTTGCCCCGTGAACAAGCAAAACACTGGCATTTTTGGCTTCCTCTTTTTGCTTATTATACTGGCGCTTACAGTGATGAAATTGGCCATCTCACCCTTGATGATATTGTCACATTGTCAGATGTGCGTTGCTTTCACTTTCATACCCACGGCAAGATAAAGTCACGCTTTGTGCCGATTCATGATGCCTTATTCGCAGCAGGGCTTGACCCATACCTAGACTTTTTAAAAGCACAAGGGCATACCCGCTTAATGTTTGACTTACCCTCTAAGTCAGGACGTTACAGTGAAAAAGTCCGTATTTGGTTTTCTGGTGAAGGTGAACGAGCTGGTTATCTACAAAAATGTGCCATTCCCAATGTTGATCAACAAGGGATGAAAACGGCTATCAGCAGTTTAAGACTCAACTTTGAACAACAAGTGCGTATTCATGCAATACAAGCTAACAGTAAAGATGCGTTTAACTATTTAATGGGCTTTAAAGAGTTTTCAGGCTCTTTATTTAACGATATGTCGTTGCTTAACGGCATTCTACAAAATGTGAGGCAAATTAATCCACAGTTGCACTGGCAACGCTTCATTGAACGCCATCATTAAATTGACAAACTTTGTTACTAACTAATTATTACTGTTCAATTTAAAACCTGATAGCATGGAAGACAGCACTCAAAGTCAGTGCCTTTCTAACAACAAAAAATCAGGGATACTTATGTTCTTAAAAAGCCTATTAACTGTGAGTGTTGCACTTGCGGTTAGCTCAGCCCATGCCAATGAATATGTAATAGAAAAACTAGCAAAACCTAGCTCACAACAGGTAGAGCTGACACTTGATCCTGCTAAAGACACTTTTTCTGGCCACACTGAAATTGCCATCGAAGTACTCAAAGCAACGAACTATATTGAATTAAACGGTATTGATTACGCGGTCAGTATGGCAAAAATTCTAGGTGACGAAAATTGTGACCTAAGTGCAGACATGCTGAAAACAGGCAAAGTAAAATTTTCGTGTGATGAAAAAATCCAACCTGGAAAGTATACGCTAACGGTTGATCATACTGCGCCTTATAACCGCCAAAGTGTGGGCTTATATAAAACGCTTGATCAAGGTACTCCCTATTTATTTACTCAATTTGAAATGAGTGATGCACGCCGTGCCTTCCCTGTTTTTGACGAACCGAGTTATAAAATTCCATTTCAGTTAACGATTACTGCACCGACAACACAAAAAGTGTATGCCAACACGCCGGTATTAAAAACCACGGTCAATGGCGATATGACAACACACTATTTTGATAAAACGCCTCCTATTCCCTCTTATCTTGTAGCAATGGCGGTCGGTCCTTTTGAAGAGCTAGAAATTAAAGGCATGCCAATTCCTGGCAGAGTATTAACGCCACAAGGTAAGATTCATCTTGCGGATTACGCCAAAGAAAATATGCCTCGCGTTCTCAAAGCACTGGAAGATTACTTTGGTATCCCTTACGTTTATAAAAAATTAGACTCGGTTGCAGTGCCTGAGTTTCCATTCGGTGCAATGGAAAATGCTGGTCTTGTAACTTATCGTGAAGACATTCTATTAGTTGACTTAGCGACCGCGACTCGTAGCAAAAAAGAACGTAATGTATCAATCATTGCACACGAACTTGCACACCAATGGTACGGTAACCTTGTTACCATGAAGTGGTGGAATGATTTATGGCTAAATGAAGCGTTTGCAAGCTGGATGGCGGCAAAAATTACGGCACAAATTAACCCTGAATTTGAATCACACTTAAATTTACCGCAAAACTATGTGATGGCATTAGATGCACGCTTAAGCACGAAACCCATTCGTAAACCGATTAAAACCGAAGCTGATATCATGGATGGCCTTGGTCTTGCTTACAGTAAAGGGAGCGCGGTACTGTCTATGGTTGAAAACTGGATAGGCGAAGATGCTTTCCAGCAAGGTATTCAAGCCTACTTGAAAAAATTCTCGTATAAAAATGCTGAAGCAGCTGACCTGTGGCAAGCATTAGGTGAAGCTTCAAATAAAGATGTAGCGAGTGTATTAAAGTCATTTATTGAGCAATCTTCTTTTCCACTTATCAAAGTAACCCAAGACGGTAAGAAAATTACCATCAGCCAGAGCCGTTTTGTGAATGCAGGTGTTGAAGCCCCTGCTCAACTGTGGAACGTGCCTGTTGCTATAAAATATGGTGCAGGTGACAAAGTAAAAACAGCTAACTTGCTGCTAAACAAAGAAACACAACAGCTAACACTTGATTTTGAACCTGAGTGGATTTACCCAGATCAAGGAGCTATGGGCTATTACCGTTGGTTACTAGACGATGCGCAGTTTAATGCCCTGCTAGATAACGCAGCTGACAAATTAACAGTCCGTGAGCGTTTGGCACTCCTTTCTGCCGCTGACTCTTTACTTGATGCCGGTGTTATTTCTGCTGCCCGCTTAATGCAAACCCTAGAAACATTTGTGAGCGATGCACACCCACTTGTAGCGAATACAGCATTGGGTTACTTAGCTTCGCAAAAACGTGTTTTTGAAGACGATAGCAACCGCGACTTATGGCCTAAGTTTATCCGTAAGAGCATTGCTCCTGCCGCGAAGCAATATGGCTTAACAGCCAAAGCTGATGAAGATGCTGCAGTATCTCAGCTACGAGCACAAGTGATCAGCCGACTAGGTTTTGATGGTGAAGATCGCAAAGTCATTGATACGGCTAAAGCACAAGCCGCACTTTACTTAAACAATCCTGAAAATGTTGACCCATATTTAGCATCAACCTACTTAAACCTTGCAGCTTATCATGGTGATGAAAAACTACTCGCGAAGTACAAAGAAACGTTCAAAACCACAAAAGATCCGCAAGTACGCACAAAAATGCTTGCTGCAATGGGTTATTTTGGTAAACCAGAGCTACAAAAAGCAGTCCTTGAGTACAGCCTAACTGATGAAGTAACGGCCTCAGATATGCGTACTTTATTAGGGGGTCTAAGTTATGGTAAAGAACGCCAAGCGTTGTTCATTGATTGGATTTATAACAACTACGATGCCATCACTAAAAACTTACCGCCATTTTTTGTACCGAACTTACCGTTTTTCACAACGGCAAGTTGTGATGCTCAAAGCTTAGCCACAACAAAAACCTTCTTCACTGATAAAATCTCTGAAGTACCAGGGTATGAGCGCTCACTCAGCAAGCTTGAAGAAAGCGTCAATGACTGCCTTTCGCTTAAAAAGCGCGAGCTGGCCTCGGTGAATAGTTTTCTTAAACGTTAACAGCACAATGTGAAAAAGGGTCACATTGTGACCCTTTTTTATTACCATAACTCTTAACGAGTCCGCACTTATAGCCGTGTCTGTCATTAACTTATAATGCAATTAACCAACTGCATTCATTAAAATAGCGACACTATTATTGCGTTAAAATTATTGCGCTAAAATTTTATTAAATTGCTTAATAAACTGTTCTGCCGCTAACACTGAAGTAACTTTAAATGCGAGCCCATAATGAATAGGCTGGGCACTTTTATAAATACGTGTAGGAAAACGTGTCATTTCACTGCTATGGAAATAATCTTTAATGCGAGAGATGCCGTCCAATGCTTCAAAGTCGTCACTAAACACCTCAAAAACAGGCCTAATGACTAATTTAGCCTGCCCGCTTTGTTCATGCACATAAAATGCTTCTTTGGAATTAGCGGGCATAAACTCATTAATATTTTTTATTTTAAAGTTACTACGACAGCCAAGTTTTATCAGTTGTTCAGTAAGTTGTTCTGCAGAGAAAGACAAATGCGCGCCTATTTTAAAACGAGAAGTAGTAGCCACATTACAGTAATCCCTTAAAAAGCGTTACTTATTTATCACAAACAAAGGCAAGTTTCTTATTATGGTAACTCAAACGTGTTATTTTGGTTTCACAATAAGACGTTAAATCTAACCATTGAGAAACAGGCTCTGGATTCATTAAATCTCGCTTATAAACGCGATTATTAATCGCATAAATAACTGTCTGCTCATCCAACAAGGTGAAATCTTGTAATTGTGCCGGTAGACGTAAAATATCTGTTACTTGCTCAAATTGGGGTGTAAAACGCGCCAGCCAATGTTGCTTATCTTTGTGGTAGCTAAATAAGTAGCTATTCGTTTGCGCATCAAAAAGTAAGGTTCGGCCAATAGCATTCGCAACGACCTTCGGTTTAGCAGCTGCAACCGTGGTATATTGTAAGGTATGTGGTTCGCCCAAAATAAACATAACAAGGTCGTTGTCGGCGCCCCATGCATGGTAACCTACAGGCTCAATCCACTCGAAGATACGCGCAGCAGATTGTTCACCCTGCAACGGATATTGCCAGAGCTTTTGCTTACCATCTTCTTCCACAACGATGGCTGACAACGCCTGCTTGTTAGGCATTAATGTGGGTGAATATTCGCTAACAGCAGAGTGCGTTAAATTTGTTGCTTGCTGAGTTGTAAAATTATAGAAATATAAATCTGTTTGCGATTGTCCATCATCGCTAAGCACCTCATGCGTGTAATAAAGCCCCTCATCAATTAAGAACTGTTGGTTATTGTAACTTTTATTATCCGTAATTCTTGTTACCTTCATACCATAAGGGGTCTGAAGATCAGCCAGTAACACTTCGCTTTTAGGCATAGCTGCGTCCGCTTGGCTGCTTAAAAACGTTCCAAATGCGCCAAAAAGGAAAGAGGTAAGTAATCTCATTATGTTCTCTCGTTTTAATTTTTATTGGCTCATGATAGCGTTATTTAATCAGGCAGTCACTTGACCTTACTATGCTCGACCTTTATAACTAGGACGTGTTCGTTTTTTATCAGTTTTTCTGATTGGTAAAAGTAACACTGCACGGCTTAACAAATAACGAGAACAACTATGTCAGCTAAACACCCTATCATCGCAATTACCGGCTCATCTGGCGCTGGCACCACCACCACCACCAATGCCATTAAGCATATTTTTAGAAGTTTAAATATAGATGCGGCCTTTATTGAAGGCGATAGCTTTCATCGTTATACACGACCAGAAATGGATAAAAAAGTGCGAGAAGCACAGCAAGAAGGCAAACATATCAGTTATTTTGGTCGTGAAGCGAATGACTTTGGTGCGCTTGAGCAACTGTTTTATCAATACGGCGAAACAGGCCAAGGTAAAATCAGACGTTACTTACATACCTTTGATGAAGCCGTTCCTTATAATCAGCTACCGGGGACTTTTACACCGTGGCAAGACTTAGAATCGAATACAGATATACTCTTTTATGAAGGCTTACACGGCGGTGCAGTAGACCAAGATCACGATGTCGCGAAGCATGTTGATTTATTGATTGGTATGGTGCCAATTATCAACCTTGAGTGGATCCAAAAACTAATCCGCGACACCTCAGAGCGAGGCCACACGCGTGAAGCGGTAATGGGGTCTATTATTCGTAGTATGGATGACTATATAAACCAAATCACCCCTCAGTTTTCTCGTACTCACATCAATTTCCAGCGCGTACCGACTGTAGACACTTCAAACCCATTTAGTGCAAAAGATATTCCCTCGCTTGATGAAAGCTTTGTGGTTATTCGCTTTAGAGGTATTGAAGATGTGGACTTCCCCTATTACTTACGCATGATAGAAGGCAGCTTTATGTCACGTATCAATACGCTAGTGGTGCCTGGAGGAAAAATGGGCTTAGCCATGGAGCTGGTACTAACACCACTCATTAAAGATATTATTCTAAAAAAACGTGCCCTTGAAAATTTAGCCCCCGTTGACTTGCCGATTTAAATGACTCGGGTACACTGCTGACTCAGCCTGGAATGATGGAGTAGTCAGCTTGAAAACGACATTAAATGTAATAGTGGGATCTAAAAATCCTGTAAAAGTGAATGCTGCTAAACATATTTTTAGCCTTTACTTTCCTGAGCACACCATTCAGTGCCAAGGTGTTCACGCACCGTCTGGCGTCCCCGACCAACCTTTAGGTGAAGATGAAACCCGCATAGGGGCAGAAAATCGCGTAAAATACTGCCAAGCGCATTACGAAGCCGATTTCTACACAGCAATGGAAGGTGGCGCAGAGCAATTTAGTTACGGCGCAGCAACGTTTGCATTCGTCGTTATTGCCAATAGCGAACAATTCAGTGTCGGCCGCAGCAGCAATTTACCTTTACCCCTTCCTTTCTTCAAGGCATTACTTGCGGGTAAAGAGTTGGGCGATGTGATGGATGAAGCTTTCAATACCGTCAATATCAAACAGCAAGGTGGTGCAATTGGCTTATTAACCAATCACAATGCAACACGCGAAAGCACCTATATACAAGCGCTTACATTGGCTATGGCACCGTTTTTACACCCTACACTTTATAACCAATAAACTTGGAATATCATGAAGTATACACATGTTTTATTTGATGCCGATGAAACCCTGTTTAGTTTTAACGCATTTGCAGGTCTTAAAGTAATGTTCGCCAATTACGGCGTAGACTTTACAGAGACAGATTATCATGAATATCAATTAACCAATAAACCACTATGGGTTGCCTATCAAAAGCATGAAATTACTGCCAATGAGCTACAGATAACCCGTTTTACCGAATGGGCAAACAAACTCAATGTGCCCGCTCAAACGCTTAATGATGCCTTTTTAGAAGCGATGGCATCTATTTGTGTGCCATTGCCCGGTGCCGTTGAGCTACTCAATAAGCTAAAGCCTCACGCAAGATTGGGTATCATTACCAATGGTTTTGCCAAACTTCAGCAAAAGCGCCTAGAGCATACAGGACTGCAAGACATGTTTGATTGGCTGGTGATTTCTGAGCTAGTGGGTAAAGCCAAACCCGCACCCGAGATTTTTCAACACACTTTTCAGTTAATGGATAATCCACCGAAAGAACAGATTTTAATGGTGGGTGACACCGCAGCCAGTGACATTCTCGGTGGCCATAATGTTGGCATTGATACCTGCTGGCTTCAGCACCCTGGCGTTGAGTTACCTGAAGGGATTACACCCACCTACCAAATAAATCAGTTATATGAACTGGAAGCTATTCTTGGTTTATAGCAACTCAAAATGATTAATACCATTCCGCTTAATTTAGTGATCTATTTTGAGGCAATAAAACCGCGTTGATAACAAGGCAAAAATTTAGTTATTTAGTTGTTCTAAATCAGAAATTTTTAACGCAGGTAGCGACTGGTTTAATCACTCAAAATGA
>NZ_JACDWU010000124.1:0-3930 GCF_016464045.1 Pseudoalteromonas sp. bablab_jr011
CTGCCTCAACCCTCAACTGAATCAATAGTCTAATTATATAAATATCAGTATATTAAGTGAACTAAATGTATAGATTAATAGATCATAAGCAGAACATACTTAGACCAAAAGGTGATCAGAGTTTTCACACAGTCTGGGCACTTAGTTGAACTTCGGCAAAGAGCTTGAAGCAGTCATACAATGTAAAAATCCGACTGACCGCTAATCGCTCACAGCCGAACTTCGTAAAAGTGCCACTTTGAGTCGTTCAGTTTAATTCTTTGCTCAACTAATAAAAACTAATTAACAGACGTTTTACCTAATTCATTTAGGTCAGTGGCTTAGCTCTCCAATTAACCAACTGCGGTATTGTACTAGCAGTTATACTTCTAACTAACACTACTCATAACTCATTTTTTCGAAAATATCTGTTGTCACCACAACATAATAAATTTATTATATAATAAATTCATTATGGAATATTTCATGAAAGTTCTCTTTTTATGCACTGAAAACTCAGCTAGGTCTATCATGGCTGAGGCGTTGCTAAAACATCATGGTAAAGGTGAGTACGAGGTTTATAGTGCTGGTACTGAGCCAAATAGTGTTGATAGTCGTACCTTGTCAGCTATCGAGCACTTTGGGTTACCTACCGATGGATTACACTCAAAACACCTTGATGAAGTTAGCAATATCCATTTCGATTTTGTTATTACCCTGTGTGATAAAGCGGCAAAAGAGTGTGATAGCCGAGTCAATGGTACTAACTGCCTTGCTTGGGATTTCCCTGAGCCTCGTTCTCGTAGAGATGCCAACCCGTTTGAAAAAACGCTACAAGAGCTAAATGAACGGATCAAAATGTTTTTGCTGATACAAGAAAAGCAAATGCCAGCGCCAATAACGCCAACTACTTTTTACAAAGCTCTGGCTGATGATATTCGCTTGAAAACGCTTTTAATCATTGCGGTTGAGGGTGAAGCGTGTGTCTGTGAGTTGATGACTGCATTAGATGAAGAGAGCCAGCCCAAAGTGTCCCGTCACCTAGCACAGCTTCGAAAAACAGGCATTTTATCTGACAGAAAGCATCAGCAATGGGTGTTTTATTCGATCAATCCAACATTGCCAGCGTGGATGAAGCAAACCATCACCTCAACGGTAGTGAATGAGCCTATTTTTATCGAACAAGAGCTAGCCAGATTAAACTCGATGGGTGACCGTCCTACGCGTGTGGCAAGCTGCTGTAATTAAGGAATGTAACTATGGGGATTTTTGAACGTTATTTATCTGTTTGGGTGGCGATATCAATTGCTGCTGGTGTGGCGCTGGGGATTGTTTACCCACCTCTTTTTGAAGCTATTGCAAAGCTTGAAGTTGCCCATGTAAATGTAGTTGTTGCTGTTTTCATTTGGGTAATGATCTACCCAATGATGGTGCAAGTGGATTTTTCAACCATTAAGGAAGTAGGGAAGAATCCGCAAGGCTTGGTATTAACTTTGGTGGTCAACTGGCTTATTAAACCATTTTCAATGGCTGCTTTAGGTTGGTTGTTCTTCGAAGGCTTATTTGCCGATTTTGTATCACCAGAAACAGCGCAAGAATACATCGCTGGTATGATTTTACTGGGGGTTGCACCTTGTACGGCAATGGTGTTTGTCTGGTCGCAATTAACCAAAGGTGATGCGAACTATACCTTAGTTCAGGTGTCGGTGAACGACATCATCATGATTTTTGCATTCGCTCCCATTGCGGGGTTATTGCTTGGTGTAACAGACATTCATGTACCTTGGGGCACCTTGTTTATCTCGGTGATTTTGTATGTATTGCTCCCTTTAATCGCGGGAATCCTGACTAGAAAACACTTAAACAGCTCAGGTCGCGATGAAGCAGCTATCACAAGTTTGCTAGAGAAGTTAAAACCGTTTTCTGTTATCGGTTTACTGGCAACAGTCGTTTTGCTGTTTGGCTTTCAAGCTAACACCATTATTGAGCAACCACTTAATATCTTGCTAATCGCCATTCCGCTTATCCTGCAAACCTATGGCATTTTCATTATTGCCTATTTTATCGCGGTCAGACTCAAGCTTAAGCACAACATTGCTGCACCTTCTTGTTTGATTGGTACATCTAACTTCTTTGAATTGGCAGTGGCAGTAGCTATTTCCCTTTTCGGCTTACATTCAGGCGCTGCATTGGCGACCGTGGTTGGGGTTCTGGTTGAAGTTCCAGTTATGTTGTCTCTCGTATCGATTGTGAACAGAACAAAACATTGGTTTAACGAATAATTAAGAGGCTTTTTATGCACACTCATCCATATGACATACTAACACTTGATAATGGCGCAAGCTTTATCTTTACTCCTTGCCCCGGAACAAAAGACGTTGATTTAACAACATCGGTTACACAATTGAAAGATGCTGGAGCACAAGCGATTGTGACGCTGATGTACGATGCAGAAATGAACAAGAATGAAGCCGAAGACCTTCCTCAAGTGTGTGATGCACAAGGTATTAAATGGTTTCAGTTACCTATTTTAGATGACGATGCACCAAATGAAGATTTTGCAGCAGCGTTCAAATCAAACCTTGATGACATGCTATCTATCTTACGCAATCAAGGCACCATTGCCGTGCATTGTAAAGGCGGCTCTGGTCGCACAGGCTTAGTCATTGGACTACTGATGTTTGAACTAGGTTACGACAAGGCAGACATTATTAAACAAGTGCAGAAAATGCGCCCTAAAGCGCTCTCACACCCAGTACAACTTTCTTTTTTCAATGAGTTTCAAATAGTAGGAGCTTAACAATGGCAATTAAAATTGGTATTAACGGTTTTGGCCGCATGGGTCGCTTAACACTTAGAGCTGCTTTTGGTTGGCAAGACATTGAGTTTGTGCAAATCAACGATCCTGCTGGCAATGCAGAAACGCTAGCACATTTATTAAAGTACGATTCTGTGCATGGTACTTGGTCACATGATGTAACCCATGATGACAATAACGTGATAATTGATGGTCAAGCCATTCGTGTAACGCAAAACAAAGCAATTAATGATACGGATTGGTCTGAATGTGATTTGGTCATTGAAGCGTCAGGCAAGATGAAGAAAACTGAGTTGCTACAAGCCTACTTAGACCAAGGAGTAAAAAAAGTCGTTGTAACAGCACCCGTAAAAGAAGAAGGTGTACTTAATGTGGTTATGGGGGTTAACGACCATCTATATGATGTTGAACAGCACTCAATCGTAACGGCAGCGTCTTGCACCACAAACTGCTTAGCACCAGTGGTGAAAGTGTTACTGGATAAAATCGGCATCAAACATGGCTCGATGACGACTATCCACGACATTACCAACACTCAAACGATTCTAGATGCTCCGCATAAAGATTTACGTAGAGCGCGTGCCTGTGGCATGAGCTTAATCCCAACCACTACAGGTTCGGCAACGGCGATTACTCATATTTTCCCAGAGTTGAAAGGTAAGCTGAATGGTCATGCGGTACGTGTGCCTCTTGCGAATGCTTCAATTACTGATTGTGTATTTGAGGTTGAGCGTCCAACAACGGAAGCTGAAATTAACGCTTGGATGAAAGAAGCGGCTGAGGGCGAATTAAAAGGCATTCTTGGTTATGAAGAAAAGCCACTTGTTTCTATCGATTATAAAACCGACCCACGTTCTAGCGTTGTCGATGCATTATCAACAATGGTCGTTAATGGCACTCAGGTGAAGCTGTACACATGGTATGACAACGAGTGGGGTTACGCTAATAGAACGGCTGAACTTGCTCGTAAAGTCGGATCATCAATTAAAGGGTCACGGCAAGATCATTATAAATTGAACTTATAGAATATGTAGTGATCAGATCAAGGCATAATAATCACCTTGGTCACGTAAAATATGAGCGCTACTTTTCTGAAACACTTTAATTCAATTACCGATCCTCGCATTGAACGC